>JAFMRP010000291.1 GCA_017354095.1 Ktedonobacteraceae bacterium | reverse complement strand
CACCGGAACCGTAGGGCCCCCTCCCTTGTGGGGGCTGGTCTCTGCCTACTATCTTCCGTGCCCTCCGACACCCTTCTACCATCATCATTTCTCACACCCCCTTACGCGAGACCAACCTCCTCTCTCCACCCCCATACACCCCACAATTGTATCATCCTCTACTTATAAAATGCTTTCGAGATCCACACTCCCGTCTTTTCCAGCACCCCTTCCAGATGACGAGATGGTTCTCAACTTTCTCCCCCCAGCACACCAGGAGCCGACGTGAGCGATTGATCCTGGAGTGGGCGCGTTCTACTACCCATCGCCGTGCACGGTGACCGGGGATACGTATTTTCTCCTGTTTCTCTTCCTGCTTCTCACTGCATTGCGGTGAGCGACCACAAGGTTTCGAGCGTGGTATTGCCGCCACTCGCGATCGCGACTACTGGTTTATCGGCAGGAAGTGAACCTTGATAGGATTGAGCTGCTGCCAGGGCAACAGCACCGGCAGGTTCAAGAACCAGATGCGTTTCGGTCACCGCCCTGAGCGTTGCCGTAGCAATCTGCGTTTCACTTACTGTCACCACCTCATCAACATAATGGCGAAGAACAGTATAGGGTAACTCTCCTAATGATTGGACACGAATCGCATCGGCAATGCTCTTACTCGTAGCCGGAAGCGTCGCCAATTTTCCCTGAGTGAAAGACTGCCACGCATCATTTTCCCATTCAGGCTCCACACCAATGACCTGAACAGATGGATTGACTAATTTGACTGCACAAGCAATGCCAGCGATCAATCCTCCACCGCCAATGGGCACAAATATCGCAGCAGGATCACACTGCTCCAAGATTTCGAGTCCAATGGTTCCCTGTCCGAGCAGAATATCCCTATGATCATAGGGGGGAATAAGCGTCAGGTTGTGTTCTACCGCGAGCTTCTCTGCCAGGTCCCGTCGCGCCTGAGATGTAGGCTCAGCCCAGACAATGATGGCTCCGTGTTGACGGGTCCGCTCTATCTTAGATGCTGGCGCATCAGGCGACATCACAACCGTTGCAGGGATCTGCTGACGTCGAGCAGCCAGAGCCACTGCCTGAGCATGATTTCCTGTGGAGTAAGCAATGACACCGAGTTTGCGCTGCTCCTGCGACAGTTGTGCGATGCGATAGGATGCCCCACGTATTTTGAACGATCCTGAACGTTGAAGGCTCTCAGCTTTGAGCAAAATGGGATTCCCAGTGGAAGTCATCGATAAAGGAACCTCTACAAGAGGTGTCGTCATGATATGTTGAGCGAGAATAGCCTGAGCTGTACGAAAATCAGAAAGCGTCATTTGCATGTTCATTGTTCTGTTCCTTAGCATGAAAGGATTCTCCAGGAGGAGTGAGTGTTCCTTCTAACAAATGATGCAAAGGCTGATGAGGCACAAGACCAGCAAGTGTGATGCGGCTACTCAAATCAGTCAACTGCACCGCAAACTCCTCTTTGAGGGCCATGGGTAAACGCGACCATAATTGTAATGTGAAACGCTCGTGGGCGACATAGAGACCAATGACGTTTGCCAGGTAGCGATTCCATGCCCATATGCCAGTGCTCTGCGTTGTGTCCTCTGTGAGAATGCCGATGACCCCATGTGGCCACGAGGCAAGAAGGAGGAGCCGTCCCTGCTGCGCGGAGTGAATATCATCGGCTGCGAAGTGCTCAATCGCTTCAGGCCACGCTGCTGGTGGCGTGCCAAAGGAAACGGCTTCGATGGGAAGGTGACGCTGCCGTGCTTGTTGGAGCGATGGGGCAAGCGCCTCTAATTCAGCCGGAAAGCCAGCCAGAAAGAGAGGCCGTTGTGCTTCCTGAATAATCATGCGACATCGCTGGAGCAGCGCCTGGGCATCAGTAATGGAGGCCACCTGAGTTGCTTCATGACTTTCTTGCAGACGATGAAGGGCGATATGGGCCTGCTGAGCAGCGAGTGAGAAGCGTTCCT
Organism: Ktedonobacteraceae bacterium; assembly: GCA_017354095.1. GTDB lineage: Bacteria > Chloroflexota > Ktedonobacteria > Ktedonobacterales > Ktedonobacteraceae > Bu33. The sequence continues at coordinate 4,352 of JAFMRP010000291.1, read as the reverse complement.
GCTGGAGAGCAACAAATTGCGCGAGTGGAAGCGCAATAAAGCGATCTTCACTGGTACGCATGACAACGTGTTTCTCAGTTAACCGCCCAAGACAGGCATAGACATTCCCACGAGCAATCCCACTCCGCTTGGCTACTTCATACCCAGTTAACGGTCCAAAGCGCAATAAAGCAGCATAACTGCGAGCCTCATTATCGCTGAGTCCCAGAAGCATCAACTGCTGAATCAAATCTCCCATCAAGGAACTCCTTTGCATCCGCGTGTATTTCCCAAAGGGGATTGCTTGCCTTTAGTATACTTGAATAGATATACTAAAGGCAAGCAGTGTGGGCACCAACTTTTTGCTTCTCAAGACGGAGGAGCTTCTCTTGCCCAAGCGCAAAAAACAGGTCGGGAATCCTCTTGCTCTGAGCGATGCTCTCGCCTGAGACCCTGTCTGAACGCAGAAACACGCTATACTAGGAGAAAGTTTTACGAGCAAAGGAACCAGACGCTTGGGCATTACCATCTATCACTATTCCGCTTTTTCGAAGGTGCCAGGCAAGGGCAACCCAGCGGGGATTGTTTTTGAGGCAGAAGGGCTTACAGAGGCGCAGATGCAAGAGATCGCTCGCCAGGTCGGCTTTAACGAAACGGCTTTTCTCTGTCAATCAACAACGGCAGATCTCTGCCTGCGCTATTTTACGCCTGGTCATGAGATGGATCTCTGCGGCCATGCGACAATAGCTGCTCTCTATGCCCTCAAAACGAGAAACATGCTCGCAAATGGCACAAGGCTGCTGACCTTGACCGTGGAAACTAGGGCAGGTCTCCTTCCGATGGCTATCGAGACGCGAGAGGGCCGTCCATGGGTTAGGATGCAGCAGGCCCAGGCAACGTTTCGTCCGTTTTCCGGATCACCAGATCTGCTTGCAGCAGCTCTGGGTCTTGATCCTGACGACCTCGATCAAACTCTGCCCACCGTTTACGCGAGCACCGGCACCTGGACGTTGCTCGTGCCGGTTCGCACACTCGCGGCGTTTGGGCGCATGGAGCCTCACAATAAGCGTTTCCCAGAGATTTTACAGGAAATGCCGCACGCTTCTGTTCACCCTTTTTGCCTTCAGACCTACGATCCACAGGCTGTCCTGCATGGGCGTCATTTCTCCTCGCCCTTTTCCGGCACACGTGAAGATCCTGTCACTGGCACTGCCTCGGGAGCCCTGGGGGCCTATTATATCGAATATATGAGACCTCTTCATCATATACGTCTGATCATCGAGCAGGGACACGAGATCGGACGTGCTGGACAAGTGATGGTCGAAGTGGAGCGTTCCATGAGAAGTATCCAGGTGGCTATCGAAGGCACGGCAATTTACGAGGCATGTCGGGAGATCTGAAACTTCCCAACATGCAATCGACCTGAGATCCCAATCGCCTCTTTTCCAAACAGCTCAGAGCAGGGCTTCATGGCAATACTCTTCCTGGTTATGGTATGGCACGTTGCAGAAACCCGGCTTCGTCTTCGCTCATTTTCGGATAAGGTCTTAGTTCCTCCCTCTTGCCAGCAGACCATCCGCTAGGATACCTTGATCTCCGCGCTTTCTCGAAGCACGTGAATGGCTTCCCGAATGCCATAGTAGATGATGACATGGAGCGATTTCCTGCGGTGATAAATAATGTGATCTCCAATCACAACAACACATCCGCATACATCAATAAAAATCCCTTAAACCCGCTTGTAGAGCGGCCCTGTAGCTTATGTAGCTTCTATGTAGCTCTATGTCGCTTTCCATGTAGCTTTGAATCGGCCTGGGAAGCGGCCCTGTAGCTTTATGTAGCTTTTTATACATCGATTCCCAAAAAATTTCCCAGAACTACTTTCCCTCCAGATAACGCGAAGCGGAGATACACCAGCACCACCCATGACCGAAACACAAAGAGTGTGAAGGGTTGCATCGGCCCTACAGGCCGTGTGAAGGGTAATTCCTTACCGATCGCCTGACGAACGTAGTTCGTAGACGCGCCAGCGTCGTTGGCGATCGGAATACAAAGGGGTGAAGGGTTTCAGCACCGGTTTTGGCAAATGTACCCATTCAGAAAGTCCTGCCCCACTGGTATATAACGGCAGGCATTGCATGGATATAGTATCATATGTGGTGGACGTTGATGAAAAGACGTGGATAAACTGTGTATACACAGGCAGCATACCACTCACCCCCCTACGGGCCCACCCATAGGGGCGAGTGGTCTTTTGTCTGCCACCGGAGGATGACGTGACACTAAAGGGTTTACTCGCACTACTCACACAAAGACCTGAATTCCGCCGCCTGCTCGAACAGATGCGCGGGGGCATACCAGCCCTCGCCGGCATTACAGAAGCCGCCCGCCCCTTCGTAATCGCCGCCATCGCCTCAGCCGTAAAACAACCACTCCTGGTAATTGCTAAAGATGAAAACGATGCGCGCCAGCTGGCCGATACCGTCAAATCGTTCGTCGCCAACCCCAGCGACATCTTCTATATGCCCGGACGCGAGGCCCTGCCCTATGAACGCCTCCTGGACGACGCCATAACCACCCAGCAGCGCCTGCAATCCCTCATCGCTATGGTAGAGCGCGAACGCACCCCCATCGTCATCTGCTCGGCCCGCGCCCTGACCCAGCTCGTCATTCCTCCACAGGAACTGGCCAGTTCCCTGTTCAGGCTTCAACCAAACCAGGAAGTCGATCTCACCATCATGCTGGACCAGCTCTACGATCTTGGCTACAAACCCGTAGCCGAAGTCGAAGAACCCGGCCAGTTCAGCCATCGCGGCGGCATCGTCGACCTCTTTCCTCCAACCCTGTCCCGTCCCGTACGCATCGAGTTCTTCGGCGATGAAATCGAATCCCTGCGCACCTTCGACCAGACAACTCAGCGCTCCCTCAATCCCATCGATCTTTGCGTCGTCGGACCCGCCCGCGAGGCTCTGCCCATCCGCGGCCCGGCCATCGCCCCGGAACTTGAACAGCTAGACAGCAAAATCCTGCATCGTGACGCCGAAGAGCGCTGGAGCCACGATCTCGAAGAACTGCGCCAGCGCCGCTCCTTCGACGACATCGCCTTCTACCTGCCCTACCTGCATAAGCCGGCCACTATCCTGGACTACCTGCCCCAGAACGGTCTACTCATGCTCGATAACCCGGCCAGCATCCAGAACCATATCTCCGACTTCGATGCACAGGCCCTGGAGATGAAGGAACGCCTCGAACGCGAACGCGCCAACCCCGCCCATATGCACGATGCCCATGTCTCCTGGCAGCAGTTGGAGCCACAGTTGCAGCAGCGCCGCCAGCTGCGCTTCGCCGATATCCTCTCCCTCGCCGAGAGCGACTTCGACAGCCGCTATCTCTCCACGACCGAGAGCCTGATGCCTCCCTTCAGCAGCGCCAACTCCTACGGCGGACGTCTGCGCTCATTCGTCGCCGATTGCCGCAAAGCGCTCGACAACCGCGAACGCGTCATCATCGTCACCTCCCAATCCCGCCGTATGTCCGAAGTTCTCAGCGACGAAAGCATCTTGCGCGAAGCCACAATCCACGTCAGTCCCGAAACCAATATCAATGAGCTGCCCGAAGCCGGTACGCTGACCCTCATCCAGGGACAGATGGCCGAGGGCTGGCAATGCCGCTCCCTGGCCCTCTACGTCTATACCGACACCGAAATCTTCGGCTGGTCAAAACGCCGCAGCCAGCCCCGCCGCAAACCTATCACACCCGCCTCATTCCTGGCCGAAGTCAATCCCGGCGACCACGTCGTCCACCAGGAATATGGCATCGGCCGCTTCGAGGGCCTGGCTAAAATGAATATGTCCGGCGTCGAGCGCGAATACCTGCTCATCCAGTACTCCGGCACCGATAAACTCTATATCCCTACCGATCAGCTGGACCGCATCACCCGCTATATCGGCATGGGCGAATCGGTGCCCGCTCTCAGCAAACTGGGCACCAGCGAATGGACACGCGCCAAGTCACGCGTCAAAGAAAGCGTCCAGGATGTTGCCCGCGAATTGCTGCGCCTCTACAGCGCGCGCGAATCCGCCCAGGGCCACGCCTTCCCCGCTGACTCAGAGCAGCCCTGGCTCAAAGAACTGGAAGATGCCTTCCCCTATGAAGAAACGCCCGATCAGGAGCGCGCCATTGATGAAGTGAAGGGCGATATGGAGCGCCCTCGTCCGATGGATCGCCTGGTCTGTGGCGATGTCGGCTATGGCAAAACAGAGGTAGCCCTGCGCGCCGCCTTCAAAGCGGTGCTCGACCAGCGCCAGGTCGCCATCCTCGTGCCCACCACCGTCCTGGCGCTCCAGCACTACAATACCTTCCGCGAACGCCTC
>JAFMRP010000290.1 GCA_017354095.1 Ktedonobacteraceae bacterium | reverse complement strand
ATGGTATCAAGATACCGGTAAGTCCGATCATACATAATGCTATTGCTTTTCTTCTCGCTGCCGAAATCTCTATTATGGCGAATTTTATACCAAACGACTATGTCACTTTCCGCCATCTCTCCGGCCATGGACGCTCCTGGTCCGCTCGCTGTATGCGCTTCCATGTCACTTCAATCGGTGGTACTGTCCTGACCTATCTGATTCAGTTTGCCCTCTATTTCGGGCTGCACGCGCCCGCGTTCATCGCGCAGGCCACTGCTTTGATCCTGGTGCTGTTCTACAATTTCTCTTTCCACCATCTCTTCACCTATCGCCAGGTCAAAACAGCCCACTAGATAACATCCCTGAGGGGATACGCAGTTCGTAGCCGTGGTAGCGGTCTGGACATGAGGGGCAACCTCGATGGCTGCCCCTCACCTATGCCCAGCGATTTAGCCCCATCTCACTCCTCTTCGCCTGCCCGCCTTGCTTCGGCGTCACGCGAATATTATATGCAATGCTGCCCGTCTCCTCCGGTGCCAGGTGGATGTCGTAGCGATATGAACCATCCAGCTCCCGTTTGACATAGGCCATAGGCAGCGTGTGTTGGGGCAATGCCTGCTCGTTACTGATCGGACCATAGACCAGCTCAATACTCAGGTCATCTGGACCAAGCTCCTGGATACGCACCCAGGCGTGGATATCAATCCCCTCGCCCAGGCTGAGCTGCCCATCGCGTCGCCCGTCAACATACAATTCCAGGCTATGCCACGCGCGCTGCACGCGTTCCTTCCACGCCGCCTGCTCGCGCACCTGGCGATAATTATCATCCATCACATGCTTGTTCTGCTCGATCAATGGCACGTAGTAGCGCGTTGCATACTCTTTTATCATGCGTCTCATACTAAACGCAGGCGTGCAGGTGCGAATAGCCTCTTTCATATAGCTCAACCAGCCATACGGGATATCCCCGGCACCGCGCTCAAAGAACAGTGGCACTATTTCATCTTCGAGCACCTGGTAGAGCGAAAGACTATCGGCTTCGGCCTGGATATTCTGATCATGATATTCACGCTCCTCACCAATTGCCCAGCCGTTTTTACCGTTGTAGCCCTCTGCCCACCATCCGTCCAGAATACTGCAATTGGGCTGCCCGTTGAGCGCTGCCTTCTGCCCACTGGTGCCGCTGGCCTCGTAGGGCCGTATCGGGTTGTTGAGCCACAGATCCGTGCCCGAGACAAGGTAACGCGCCATATGCATGTCGTAGTTTTCTAGCAGTACTACTTTGCCTTTGAACTCGTCGCTGCGCGAAATACGATAGATCTGCTCAATCAATGCCTTGCCCGGCTCATCAGCGGGATGTGCCTTGCCGGCGAAGATGATCTGCACCGGCCTCTGCGGATTGTTGAGCAGTCGATGGAGACGCTCTAAATCCTGGAACAGGAGCGTCGCGCGCTTATACGTGGCAAAACGCCGCGCGAAGCCGATCAACAGGGCGTTGGGATCCAGCATCTGGTCGAACTCGTCGATCTGCGCAGCTTCCTCTCCCAGGCGCAGATGCTGCTGCTTTAGTCGCTGGCGTGCATAGGCGATCAGGGCCCGCTTGCGCTGGAGATGCACCTCCCACAGCTCATTGTCTGGAATGTTCTGAATGCGGCTCGTCCAGAACTCTGGATCATCAACATAACGGCCCCATTGCGGGTCAAGATACCGGCTAAAAAGCTCGTTCATCTCGGGAGCGATCCAGGAGAATGTATGTACTCCATTGGTAATAAAGTCGATGGGCACCTCTTCAACATCAAGGCCCGGCCAGAGAAATTGCCACATCTTGCGTGAGACATCACCGTGCAGCTTGCTGACTCCGTTATGCTTGCCAGTAAGCTTCAGCGCGAGTACCGTCATCCCGTAACTTGGCCCCCAGCCGTGATCCTCACGCGCAATCTCCATAAACTGGTCGCGGTCAAGCCCGAGCTGGCCCCAATAGTTGCCAAAGTATTTATCAACTAGGTCATAATTGAAGGTGTCATTACCCGCCGGAACCGGCGTATGAGTGGTGAACAGCGCATTGACTGTGACAGCTTCGCGCGCTTCACTAAAATTGAGGCCGGAGGCGATGAGCTCGCGACAGCGCTCCAGGCTCAAAAACGCCGCGTGCCCCTCGTTGAGATGCCACGCCGAAGGCGTGATGCCCAGCGCTTGCAGCGCTCGTACACCACCGATGCCCAGTATAACCTCCTGCGAGATGCGCATCTCCCGATCACCAGCGTAAAGGCGCGCCGAAAGCTCCCGATCCCCCGGCGTGTTGGGCGCGACATCGGTGTCCATCAGGTAAAGCGGCACGCGCCCCACCATCAACTTCCAGATCTTGGCGTACGTGCGCCTGCCCGGCAGGTCAACGCTGATCATTACTTCCTGCCCGTCTGGACCAATCGCCGGTACTGCCGGTACCTCTGAAAAGTGCAGCTTATCGTATGAGGCTTCCTGCTTCCCTTCACGCGTGATGCGCTGGTGAAAATAACCCTGAGGATAGAGAAAGCCAACGCCTACCAGGGGCAAACCCAGGTCACTGGCCTCTTTACAATGATCACCTGCGAGAATACCCAGGCCGCCAGAGTAAATGGGCAGCGACTCGTGCAGCCCAAACTCAGCCGAAAAATAGGCGATCGTTTTATCAACCAGCTCGGGATAACTGCTGCTGAACCAGGTTTCGTCCGGTCGGGGATGCATATAATGATCGAAATCTCTGAGCACGTGGTCGTAGTGCTGCAAATAATCTTCGTCCTCGGCGGCCCGCTCAAGTCTGGATGGCTCCACGGCGCTGAGGAAGCGGACGGGATTGTGCCCGGCTTGTTCCCATAGGTCCGCGTCGAGCATTCGATAAAGCGCCCTGGCTTCCGGGTGCCAGCTCCACCAGAGATTATAAGCCAGCTCATACAGGCGATTGATTCGCGCTGGCATGATTGGGAAGATCGTCAGACGGCCGTAGACTTTCACCGCGTTGCGTTCCTTTCGTCTCTGCGCTACATAGCTAGTGTTCCTGTTATCAAGTATAGCCCTGGCGCGAAAGCTACGCTGTTTTCACGCATGCTGGTTCCATGGATATTTACCCCCTGACTATACATCCAATTGCTCCCTGAAACAAGCCTTTTACACAGGATGTGGGGGTGCGACGCGTACACGCCACACCCCCACATCCCAAATAAAAATTGGCAAGACGCGTAGCGCCAGCATAGCAGCACAACGGCAACGCGTGATCCCACTATTCGGTGATCGTGATCCACTTATGCCGCAGCGCATAGACAACCGCCGCTGTACGATCATTCACCTTTAATTTCTTGAGGATCGACGTGATATGATTCTTGACCGTCTGATCGCTGATCTTGAGGGACTTCGCAATCTCTTTATTGCTATTACCGCGCGCGATATAATCCAGGATCTCTACCTCTCGACTGGAAAGCGGTGAGCAGGAATCCTTGGCTTCTACCTCTTCCTCTTCATCAACCAGGTCGCGCTCACGATAATACCTTTTGATGAGCGTATCGCGCACCTTTGGCTTCGCAAGCACGTCTTCTTTGATCAGAAATTCACCGTGACTGACTTTACGCACAGCATCGGTCAACTCTTCTGGCGTGATGCTGCGCGTATAGTAAGCTGCCGCACCCACCTTAAATGCTTGAAATAATCGCTCTTCATCCTCCGATAATGAGAGAAGGATGATCGCCATACGAGGCGCTGTACGGCGTGCTAGACGTGCAATCTCCAACGGATCGGAGGAGGTTAATCCCGCGTCGATCAAGGCTACGTCTGGATTGCTCGTGCGAGCCATCTCCAAAACGTCAGCGGCATCGGTCGATTCGCCAACGATTTCGCAGTCTTCCATCCGCCCTAACGTAGCACGGATACCTTCACGGAACAGAGGTTGCTCATCGATAATGATGACACGTATCTTGTCCATGGAATCCCTTCGTAAAAACGTGGTGCGAGTCGCCCTCGCCTGCCAGCGGGGGTAACACCATTTGCTCGGTTAATCTCTCGTCGGGAGCGCTGCCGGTGGGAACACTTGATCCCTCACCGCTGGATCGTTACATCCTGATCCCGCACCGGGCTCTCTTGAACAGGAAACCGGGAATAACCTGCACCGATAGCCCTCGTGCGTATATGTTTCTCCTCAGAGAAGTGGAGCATTGAGACCCTGTGCTCTTCCAACTGTGGCTCCATTATACACATAAAACACCAATCTGGCTACTACCTCATTAGTACTTTTGGACATGCCATAAAATGGCTCTACAGGCCGCTTTATGGCAGTTGACGGCAATCTGGCTAGCCCATTTGTCTTTTGGGCCGCGCAAAAAGTCGAGGGGAAAAATGAGGAGTACAGGGGACAGCCAGCCCCATCCGAGGCTCTAAATACGCTCCAGCCGGTGCAGGGTCGAGTTCACACCCACTTTCAAACACTCAACTACACCACGACCCGTCACTGCCACCGCCTCGTAGCTCGGCACACGGTAGGGGTTCAGGTATTTCTCTAATACAGAAATCGGCAGTGTGTCTTGCAAATCTCGCTTGTTCCATTGCATGACCAGCGGGAAGTCCGCCAGGTTCTTATTCATGTTCCGCAACTGCTCTTGCAACTCATTCCAGCACTCAATGTTTTCCTGCAGCTTACTGGCCTGCGAGTCAGCTACAAAGATCACACAATCGGCTCCCTTCAGCACTGAAATACGCGTCTGCTGATAGAGAATCTGGCCAGGAACCGTATAAAGCTGAAAACGAATCTGGAAGCCGTGAACTTTGCCCAATTCAAGCGGCAATAAGTCAAAATACAGGGTACGCTCCGTCTCCGTATCGATCTGAACCATGTCACCAACATCACGTGGGTTGACTGCCTGGTGTATATAGTGAAGGTTGGTTGTCTTACCACTCAAACCAATACCATAATAGACGATCTTACAATTGATCTCTCGTTTTGCCATGTTGATCAGGGACATTATACTTGCTCTCCTGCCCGCTCTTGCGCGCCGCTTCCTGCACATTCCAAACTGCTACGTAGCAAGTTCTGCTACTGGTCTTCGGGGACAGTATACCTTATTCCGTAAAACCGTGCAACTGCGCTCCCATGTCGCGAACTCCATCACAATCTGATGCATAGAAATCCGTTCCCATTGACGAAAAGCGCCGAAAGGACTAGACTAACAGTAAAATTCAGCTGATATCTCATCCCATCAATGATACGCGATGGAGCACCAAGAAAGGTGGAGCAGGTAGGGAATGACCACGACCATTGATACCGATTTCGAGGTGGTAATTGGCCTCGAAGTCCACTCACAACTCCTGACCAGAAGCAAAATGTTCTGCTCGTGCAGCACCGGCTACGCCAATGCCTTACCCAATACCCATGTCTGCCCGGTCTGCATGGGCATGCCCGGCGTGCTGCCCGTCATTAACCAGGAGGCCGTTACCTATACGATCATGACCGCCCTGGCCCTGAACTGTTCAATACCCGAATACTCGAAGTTTGATCGCAAAAACTATCCCTACCCGGACCTGATGAAGGGCTATCAAATTTCACAATATGATATCCCCCTCAGTCGCGATGGCTATCTGATGATCGAGGTCAATGGACAACAACGCAGAATCGGCATCACACGCGTCCACCTGGAAGAAGATACCGCTCGCCTGCAACACTATCCCGGCTATAGCCTGATCGATGTGAACCGGGCCGGTACCCCGCTGATGGAGATCGTGAGCGAGCCCGATCTGCGCAGCCCCGAAGAGGCCCGCCTCTATATGCAAAAGCTGCGCGAAATTCTCGTCTACCTGGGTGTAGCCTCGGGACGTATGGAAGAAGGGAGCCTGCGCTGCGACGCTAACATTTCGGTACGCCCGCGCGGCGAACAAAAACTGGGCGTGAAAACCGAGATTAAAAATATGAATAGCTTCCGCGCTGTCGAACGCGCCCTGGAATTCGAGGCTCAACGCCAGGTCGATATTATCCGCAAAGGCGGCAAGATCCATCAGGAAACTCGCGGCTGGGTTGAGGATAAAGGCATCACCGTCGGACAACGCAGCAAAGAACATGCCAACGACTATCGCTACTTTCCCGAACCCGACCTGCCTCCCTTGATCATTAACCGCCAGCGTGTTGAGGAGATCCGCGCTAACCTGGCCGAATTGCCCGATGCCCGCCGTGCCCGCTACCAGGCCGATTATGGGCTCTCACAGCAAGACGCCAATGTGATGACCGAAGACAAAGCACTCGGAGATTACTTTGAACAGGTGATGCACGTGTCCCAGACACAAGACCACAAAGCACGCGCAAAAGCTGCCAGCAACTGGCTGCTC
>JAFMRP010001293.1 GCA_017354095.1 Ktedonobacteraceae bacterium | reverse complement strand
ATGTTGTTGTTTCTGCTGCTCGATATTCAGCAGTTCCAGGGTTGAGCGCAAACGGGCCAGGTGCGCTTCACCCGGGATGACGACCATGAGCAGACCGGAAGTGAGCAGCACACGGGCGAACTCAGCACTATTGCGCGGCGCGAAGATATTCAGCAGGAAGTGAAATGCCACATCGCGAAAGATGAAGCGGTCTTTGATGCTGGCAACGGCGAAAAAGGCCTCGCGGTAGCGCTTCGCCGCCATACGCACCGCCTCTTTAGAGATATCGATACCGACCGCCGTTAGCGAGGGGTAGTGTTGAGACAGGGCCTGAAGCAGGCGTCCAAGGTAATAGCCTTCACCGCAGCCCGCATCGAGCATGTGCAGTCCAGCCGCGTCTGTGGTGGGCAGGTGTTCAATGAGCATATTATTGATGTGCTCCGACAGCGGCTGGTAGTAGCCCTGTTCCAGGAAGCTACGGCGAGCGCGTAGCATCTCGCGTGTGTCGCCAGTCTGTTGTTTGCGCAGCAGGTTCACATAGCCCTCGCCGGCAATATCAAACGTATGTCGTTGTGGGCAGCGCAGCAGCGAACCGACCTGTTGTAGTTCGCGCGCACAAAGCGGGCAGGTGAGTAGTTGTATCGGAATCATGGTAAGATGATTGTAGCAAAGGAGGCAAGATGCAGGCTCTTGCGAAATGATCGGATTGAGATGTGATATACTTGGGGAGAGAAATGTAGTAGGCGTTTTCCCTTTCTAGTCGAGTAGTGAGTCTTATGTATCGTTCAACAACGCAAACTTTCACCTGTCCCTGTGGACAGGAGTTTCAAGATACAATCTACGAATATGTGAATGTTGCTCAGGAGCCTCGCCTGCGCTATGTTGTGCTGGCCGGACTGCTTAACGTCGCCACCTGTCCAATATGTGGGCGCAAGGCAGCGGTAGGGCGACCATTCATCTACTCCGACCCCGATCACGAGCTGCTGGTTTATGTACACCCGCGCGCGGATGCACCTGAAGAGGCGCGTCAACTTATCCTGGAAAGACTACGTTCAGTCTATTTGAACATCGCCAACGGGCAGCAGGCGGAGCAGCATGTAGACGAAGGTGATGGCGGCAGGGCAGTGGAGATGACGCCCGGGCAGGCACAAGAGATGCCACCGCTCAAAGTCGCATTCGGGCTGGATCAGCTGGTCGAACTGATCAATGCAGATCTTGATCCTGAGGAGCGGCTGGGGAAGCTGGCCATGAGCACGCACAGCCGGGATACCGCCGAGCGCGGCCAATTCTTCGCCATCGCGCGCAAGCTGGCGGTCGAGATGGAATGTGGCGTAGAAGTGGAAGACCTGCCCGATGAATATACCGTCTGGCTTTACGGGCCGCGCCGTCGCATCGGATCGCTGATGCGCAGCCTGGCGCTCTAGCGCGGAGGAACATCATGATTAGCGTTGGGATACTGACCGTCAGCGACGGAGCCTTTCACGGAGCGCGGGAGGACGTCAGCGGAGAGACGATACGCGCCCTCGTCGCGCAATTGCCCGAGGGGGTCGCCAGCGCGAGCGCCATCGTACCAGATGAGCAAGAGCGTATTGCCGCTGTGCTGCGCGAATGGAGCGATGAGAAGCGGCTGAACCTGGTGCTGACCACGGGTGGTACCGGCGTGGCCCCGCGTGACGTCACGCCCGAGGCCACGCTATCAGTGCTTGAACGCGAGGCACCCGGCATCGCCGAAGCCATGCGCGCCATCAGCCTCCAGTATACTCGCATGGCCATGCTCTCGCGTGGTGTAGCGGGCGTGCGCGGGCGTACATTGATAATCAACCTGCCCGGCAGCCCCAAAGCGGTGCGGGAGTGCCTTGAGTACATCCTGCCGACATTGCCACACGCCGTCAACCTGCTGGTCGAAGGTCCAAAAGAGCACTGAGCATGCTTACCACCTACCACAGCCATCACGACCACATCTTCGCCGTGGCCTGGTCCCCCGTTGTCCATTCCGGGTCCTATCTCATCGCCTCTGGTGGGCGAGATCGCAGCGTGCGGATCTGGGATCCGAGCACAGGCGCCACGCAGCGCATCTTTCAGGGTCACACGGCTTGTATCCTCTCTCTCGCCTGGTCACCTGACGGGCGTCATCTCGCCTCTGGCTGTACGGCAGGCATCATTCACGTCTGGGAAGTGTTCAGTGGCA
>JAFMRP010001292.1 GCA_017354095.1 Ktedonobacteraceae bacterium | reverse complement strand
GTGCCAATCCCCATCGACCGCCAGTTCGTCGCCGATCAACTCGGCTTCGCACGCGTGCAGAACAATGTCATCTACGTGCAGAACAGCCGGGGCAAGGTCGAAGGAGCAATCGTGCAGGCCTTGGCGCAGATTATGCTCGATCTGAGCAAACTGGCGCAGGATATCCTGCTGTTCACTACCGTCGAGTACGGCTTCTTCCAGGTACCCAAAGAACTTTGTACCGGCAGCAGCATCATGCCGCAAAAGCGCAATCTGGGCGTCATGGAACTGGTGCGCGCACGCGCACAGACCATGCTGGCGCTACAACAACAGATCCTGGGTATCGTGACCGGCCTCCCCTCCGGCTTTAACATGGACTACCAGGAAACCAAACAACCTTTCATGGAGGCACTCGACCTGGTACAGGAGAGTATTGACATTTGCGCGCTCGTCGTGAGTAATATCAAGGTGAATACCGAGCACCTGGTTGCCGCATGTACCTTTGAACTCTTCGCGGCCGATCGCGCTTATGAACTGGCCAGTTCGGCGTCCTTGCCCTTCCGCGACGCCTACCGCATCGTGGGAGCTGAAGTTATCGCACAGTTGGAACGCAACATCCCCTTCCCGGTCGAGAGCCAGGAACAACTGGTAGAACGCCTGCAAGCACGCAGCCACGTGGGCGGCGCGGGCAATCTCGGCCTGGAACAATCTCAGCAGCGTATGGAGCAGGCGCAAACGCTCTGGCAACAGCGCTTGCACAAGTTCAAAACGGCAATACAACAGTTAGCCGGTTCCAATCATGTAAAAATTCTAGAGGAGTAATCTGATGTCAACAGTTGTACTTGCCTATTCCGGCGGCCTGGATACCTCGGTCGCCATACGCTGGATTAAAGAGAAATACAACCTGGACGTGATCGCCGTGACGATCGATGTGGGCAATGACCGCGACCTGCAGTCCATCGCCGAACGCGCCATGAAAATCGGAGCTGTCAAAGCACTGATTGTCGATGGCCGCAGCGACTTCGTGCGCTACTTCGTCTGGCCCGCCCTGCAGGCCAACACGCTCTATGAAGGCCAGTATCCACTGGCAACCGCTCTGGCACGCCCCTTGATCGCTCGCTTGCTGGTCGAGGTGGCGCGGCAAGAAGGCTCGGTGGCCGTGGCCCACGGCTGCACCGGCAAAGGCAACGACCAGGTACGCTTCGACGTTTCCATCAATACACTGGCGCCCGATCTCAAGATCATCGCACCTGTGCGCGAGTGGAGCATGACGCGCGATAACGAGATCGCCTACGCCGCCGAGCATAATATTCCCATCCCTGTCACCAATGCCAGCCCCTACTCCGTCGACCAGAACCTGTGGGGCCGCAGCGTAGAATGCGGCGTCCTGGAAGATCCCTGGGCCGAGCCGCCCGCCGATGTCTACGAATGGACGGATGATCCCAATTCCAGTGAGACACTGGAGCCGGAATACCTGGAAATTACCTTCCAGCATGGCGTGCCCGTGGCGCTAAATGGCGAAGAGATCGACGGCGTGACGCTGATCGAGCTGCTGAACAAACAGGCCGGCAAGTTCGGCATCGGGCGCATCGACCACATCGAGAACCGCCTGGTTGGCATCAAGTCGCGCGAGATCTACGAGTCTCCGGCAGCTACCGTCCTGCTCACAGCACATAAAGCGCTGGAGAGCCTCACACTGAGCCGCGAGCAGATTCGCTTCAAAGAGCTGGTCTCGTCCGAATACGCGCGCCTGATCTACAACGGCCAGTGGTACAGCGCCCTGCATCAAGACCTGGCAACCTATGTGCAGAGCACACAGCGCTTCGCCAGCGGCGTCGTCCGCGTAAAACTGACACGCGGGCAGTGCGCAATCGTGGGCCGCAAGTCGGAACACTCGCTCTACGATCACGCTCTCGCCACCTACGACAGCGGAGACCAGTTCGACCACAACGCGGCCCTGGGATTCATCAAACTGTGGGGCCTCCCCCTGACCACCCAGGCCCAGGCGCAACTGCTGCCCTCCGTCGGCCTCGAAGGCAACCTGCTAAGCAACGGCCAGGCCAAAGTCAAACTGATCGAAAAATAACCAATCAACCACAATCCCCCGTTAAGCAGGAGGCTCAGGAGGGCGTCAGCCCCATTGGTGCTCACCTCAGCGGGGTTGCAAGGGGCTGCAGCCCCTTGCCTGGG
>JAFMRP010001291.1 GCA_017354095.1 Ktedonobacteraceae bacterium | reverse complement strand
GCTCAAAACAAACAGCAGGAAACAGGGAACGATTCTTCAAAAAAGAAGGAGACAACTAAACACGTACCCCTATTTAGCCGTCAATCTTTGATTGACTGAGTATTAGTGTACCGAGAAATAGGGCAGGAGACGATAGCTTTTGGATATCATCCAGGAGGCATCGAGAAGGCACGACGATTCTTCGAAAGAAGGGGACAACTAAACAGGCGTTCCCTACGTAATGGGAGTGAGAGGCTTCGGGAGGCCGCCACTCCATCCAGGCATGACTGGAGAACGCCATTTTGCGTACGGAATCCGGCTGCCCTCTGTATTCCGAGCACCAACGACGGTCCTCTGGTCCAGACGGCCAACGATGCTACGCAGCTACGAACTGCATTCGTCAGGCCGTCTGCAAGGAAGTCCGCGTGTCTACCTGCGGTCAGGGGCTCGGTAAGGAGGTACCCGCACACGAATGGTTATTGTCATGTCTGTTGTGCTAATATACATAACGAATCAGAAAACCGAACAGGTTCCAGTGATTGTATTTTAGGGAGAGTAAACTTTTATGGCAACGCACGAGGTCAGTTCAGTTAAAGTAGCACAGAGCGCTGTCGAAACCACCGGCCTGGGGGAAAGAAAATTACGGCGGATCAGCGCCTGGTTAAATCTTTTTTTCTTGATCGCGGGCGGGCTGGGAGCCGTCTGGGACCGCGAATGGCACGCCTACGTAGGACGCGACCAGTTCTGGACTCCTCCCCACACCCTGATCTACGTCAGTGTCACAGCCGGTGGCCTGATCGCGCTCACGTTAGTCCTCCTTGAGACGATGCGCTACCGGCGCAAGGTGGCCGGAGTCAGCGACACCTCAACGGTACGGGTTTTCTGGCTTTTCCATGCCCCCATAGGCTTTGTGGTGAGCGGCTTTGGCGCGCTGCTATCGCTCATCTCGGCGCCGCTCGACAACTACTGGCACGAACTGTACGGCATCGATATCGCTATGTGGGCCCCCTTCCATATGATGGGCATCACCGGAGCCCTGATCGCCACCCTCGGCATGATCTATGTTTTCGCCTCCGAGGCTGCCATCGACCGCCAGGAACAGGCGAAACGCCGCACCTTTCTGAGACTGACCGCACTCGAATGGGGCAGCCTGGCCGTCATGGCCTCGCTTATGAATTTCGCCCTGACCGGATTTCTGCAATTTCCAGTCGTCAATCTTGGGCCGCTGCATATCTCGACCTATCCACTGGGGCTGGTTGCCGCCACGTGCTTCTGCTTCATCGCCGCAATCCACATGACCAGGCGGCCAGGCGCGGCCTTGCTGGTCACGCTGATGCTCTTCGTGCATACAATGATGGTTGAAACATTTTTGCCCTGGTGGATTCGCGTCGCGGTCGCGCAGCAGGGGCTGGACTATCGCATCCCTGGCTACATCCCTTACTTCCACCCCAGCTATGCCTTCCTACCGGCGATCCTGCTGATATCAGCGCTGATCGTCGACGGCCTTGCCTGGCGCCAGCTGCGCAAGTACGGCACGCTGAAACTCAGCGTCCGTAGAGCCTCCCTGGTCGGCCTGGTTATCGTACCACCCATCGTTCTCCTGGCCCCATTTATGCTCCAGGGCTACAATCCCTTCTCGCCGATCTTCCTGCCCCAGCCAGGCCTGACCGTACCACTATCCCTGTACATCGAGGCCTTTACAGGTTTGGCCCTGGCTGTGCTGGCAACTGGCGCCATCTTTGGCCTGCTGGGTGCTGACTTTGGTGACATCTGGCGCTGGAGCAAGCGTTAAAGAAAGCGGAGTGTATGTTCTTGTATAGAAGTAACCAGGTAAGATGCTTGCTGGCGCTGCTGTTGTGCGTGCTGGCATCCGGGAATGCCCTGGCTGCCAAACCGGCCCGCAGCGAGACGCTGGCCGCTGGCCCCTACATTATCGATGTGCAGCTGTCCCAGGACCCACCCTACACCGACACGCCCTTTGATGTGACGGTCATCCCGCACGATCACAGCCTGAAGCTCCAGGGCCGCGTGACGGTCAGACCCGGCCTGGGAACGGATGCCGTCCCCCTGCACTATAACCTGGCCAGCAGCGGCGACCAGCTCAAAGGACAGGCACGCATTCCGGTGCGCGGGGCGTGGGATATCGTGATCGAATTACAGGGACCCAAAGGATCGGGCTCAGGCTTTATC
>JAFMRP010001290.1 GCA_017354095.1 Ktedonobacteraceae bacterium | reverse complement strand
TCTTGAAATTTTTTTTCGAGGTTGCTAATCGCAAGAACGATATCCTGCTGCTGACGTAGAGAGAGAGAAGTGGGAAAAGGAATGTTCATAACGACTTCCTGGGAGATTTTTCTCATTGAAGGGCTTGAAAAAATTCACTTACTTACGCAAAATCCGCTGCCTGATGGCAATCTCAAGAAGCAGCTTACCCATATCAATCGCGAGGTATACCGCCTGGAAAG
The DNA here is from genome assembly GCA_017354095.1 of Ktedonobacteraceae bacterium. Lineage (GTDB taxonomy): Bacteria > Chloroflexota > Ktedonobacteria > Ktedonobacterales > Ktedonobacteraceae > Bu33. The sequence goes on along the minus strand of JAFMRP010001290.1, from coordinate 1,949 downwards.
CGGCGATTACCGTATCATATATACCTTGCAACGTCCCTATATTAGCCTGCTCGCCCTGCGCCGCCGCCGCGAAAATACCTATGACGAAGACTTTCAGAACGAATATCTTGGCGGCTACAGCCCCGAATTGGACCTTTCCGCGCAGGTCGACAAATATTACAGCGAGAGCGCGCAATTGCCACCTGCCCGCGCGCTGCCCGCAGCCATTCCCAAAGAGCTGCTGATCAACCTGCTCATCCCGGCCCAATATCATGCTGCCCTGATGGCCCTCGACAATGAAGATGATCTGCTTGATTGTCCCGTTGTGCCAGATGACTATAAACTGAAGCTCCATACGCACCTCTTTGAAAAACCGCTCTACCAGGTTTTTCACGAGCAAGATTATCTGCTGCCAGAGGAGGCCGATAGCCTGCTGCGCTATAAAGAGGGCGAATTGCTGGCCTTTCTGCTCAAACTGTCACCAGAGCAGGAAAAATACGTGACCTGGGGCCTTACTTCTTCCGGTCCCACGCTTTTGAAAGGTGGACCCGGCACCGGGAAAAGCACCATTGCGCTGCATCGCGCCTGTGCCCTGATTCGCGAATTCCGTCGTCGCGGGCACGAGCATTTTCGCCTCCTTTTCACCACCTATACCAACACGCTGGTTCGCACCTACGAGCAATTGCTTGAGCAACTGCTTGGTTCCGATGTACGCTTTGTTGAGGTGCGCACCGTTGATCAGCTCGCCAGCGATCTTCTCAAATCCATTCAGCAGCGACCCGAGATTATCGAGCCTGACGCCCTTGATACCCTGCTGCTGGAAGCGATGCAGCGGGCATCCTACGCTGGTTCAGGTTCCCAGCAGCAGGCACAGCGCCGCTTTATCGAAAAGATGAACTTCGATTATCTGCTCCAGGAGATCAACCGGGTGATTATTGCCGGGCAGGTCTCGACTCTAGAGGAGTATCTCAACGCGCCCCGGCCAGGTCGCCATATGCCCCTGAGCGAGCTACAGCGGCGGGCTATCTGGTCTGTTCATCAAAAGCTGGAGCAGCTGCTTGCCCCGACGCACAAAGCGACCTGGCACCACTTACGCGCCCGAGCCGAGCAGGCCCTTGCCACCGGCAAGATCACGGCCCGCTACGAAGCTGTTATTGTGGATGAAGCCCAGGATCTCGATCCCAGTGTTTTGCGTCTTCTCACCCGGCTCTGTGCGACGCCGCGTGGGCTCTTCATTACCGCTGATGCCAATCAATCGATCTATGGCAGCCATTTCTCCTGGACGAGTATACATCGCGACCTGGAGTTCCGTGGCCGCAGCGGAACGCTGAGCGCCAATTATCGCTCGACCCGCGAAATCGGCGAGGCGGCCCAATCCTATCTTCAGACAGGCATTCTCGATAGTGAACCCGCCGAGCGCCGCTATACCCATAATGGTCCTCTGCCCATCGTGCGCAAGGTTTACAACGAACAGGACGAAACGCAACTGCTCGCCACCTTTCTCACGACCGCGAAACGCGCCTGTCGCCTGGGGATCGGCTCCTGCGCGATCCTTTGCCCGAGTGAGAAAGCGGGCAGGAGTCTCGCGAAATCGCTGGCGCGCTACCAGATCGAGGCCGCCTTTATGAGCGGGCAATACCTGGATCTCGAAAGCCCGTGCGTCAAAATCCTGACCCTCAACGCCGCCAAAGGTCTGGAGTTTCCCATCGTCGCGCTGGCCGGATTTCATGGTGTCAACAAATATATGCGCCAGCCTGCCTATGACACAGAGGTAGAACGACAGGAGGCGCTTTCGCTGGAGCGGCGCCTGCTGTTCGTTGGCATGACACGTGCTATGCGTGCCCTGCTCGTTGTTGTTCCGGCAGATTCGAGCTCACCGCTACTCTCGAACTTCGATTCTCACTACTGGAATATTGATCGGGCTTAACAGGAGCGAGGATCGAAAGAAAATCAGAGGCATCCAGAACTCC
>JAFMRP010001289.1 GCA_017354095.1 Ktedonobacteraceae bacterium | reverse complement strand
AAGAGCCAGAAGAAAGGGACAGGCACATGGGGATGAAATATGTTGACGAGTATCGGGATGCCTACCTGGCGAAGCGCATTGCGAGCGAGATCGCGAAATTAAGCGCTGATCGCCCCTTAAAGCTCATGGAAGTCTGCGGGGGACATACTCATACTATTTATAAGCACGGTATTGAAGATGTGCTTCCGCTAAGTATCGACCTGGTACACGGACCAGGGTGTCCAGTCTGTGTTCTACCTATGGGACGTATTGATGATGCCCTGGCGTTGGCACACCGTGATGGCGTGATTTTTACAACTTTTGGCGATATGATGCGCGTGCCTGGCTCGAAAGGGAGTTTGCTTGATGCGAAAGCGGACGGGGCCGATATACGCTTCGTCTATTCGCCGCTGGATGCGTTCAAACTAGCTCGGCAGTATCCTGATCGTGAGGTCATTTTCTTCGCCATCGGTTTTGAAACAACGGCGCCCTCTACTGCTGTGACACTGCTGCGGGCTCAGGCTGAAAAGATCAAGAACTTTTCGGTCTTCTGTAATCATGTAACGATCATTCCGGCCATCAAAGCTATTCTCGATTCGCCTGATCTGCGCCTGGATGGCTTTATCGGTCCAGGACATGTCAGTATGGTTATTGGAATACGCCCTTATACCTTTATTGCGCGTGACCATCATAAACCAGTCGTCATTTCCGGCTTTGAGCCGTTGGATATTATCCAGTCAGTGTATATGCTTGTCAAACAGATTGTCGAAGGCCGCGCACAGGTAGAGAATCAGTACTCGCGGGTTGTGCGGCCAGAAGGCAATATCAAGGCGCTGGAGGCTATGGCTCGTACGATGGAGCTGCGACCATTCTTTGAGTGGCGTGGTCTGGGCTTCATTACCCACAGCGCGCTGAAGATACGGTCTGAGTTCGCGGAGTGGGATGCCGAACTGCGCTACCAGGTCCCAGGCGTGCGCGTAGCTGACCCAAAGGCATGTCAGTGTGGCGAAGTGCTCAAGGGAGTGATCAAGCCATGGGAGTGTAGAGTCTTTGGAAATGCTTGTACGCCGGAAACGCCTATCGGAACTTGCATGGTTTCGCCCGAGGGTGCCTGCGCCGCCTACTTCAACTATGGACGATTCTCAATGGCATCCGAACGTACCCGTTTGCATATTCTGCCTACAACGAATGCGTAACTGCGAAGCTATCTGGAGGAAGTGATGAAAGATCTAACCGGTTCAACACGCGTTGAGGACGTGCTACAAAAGATCGAGCGCACACGACAGGCCCGCCGCCACAAATTCTACCTGCGAGATGAAAAGGTGACACTCAGTCACGGCAGCGGAGGAAAAGCTACCTGCAATCTCATCGAAGGTGTCTTCGCTCCAGCTTTCTCCAATCCGCTGCTCGATACGATGGACGATTCCGCCGTTTTTGCTATCAATGGAGCGGATACGCATCTGGCCTTTACCACCGATACCTATGTCGTAAGTCCGCTCTTTTTCCCCGGTGGCGATATTGGCAGGCTGGCCGTACACGGTACCATCAATGACCTGGCTATGGCAGGAGCAAAACCACTCTATCTCTCTGCTGGGTTTCTGTTAGAGGAGGGATTCCCTATTGACGACTTGCGCCGAATCGTCTCCTCCATGGCCGAGGCTGCCAGGGAAGCTGGTGTGGCTATTGTCACTGGCGACACGAAGGTGGTTCAGCGCGGCAAGGCCGATGGAGTCTTTATTAACACTGCGGGAGTTGGCAGTATACCGAAAGGTAGGCAAGTTGGACAGACGCTCCTCAGGCCCGACGACAAAGTGTTACTGAGTGGGCCTGTTGGCGATCACGGTATTGCTATTATGATTGCCCGCGAGGCCCTTGATATTGAGGCTGACATTGAGAGCGATACTGCGCCTCTCCACACGCTGGTTGCCACGCTCTTCGAGACGGTCGGCAAGAGCATTCATTGCCTGAAAGATCCGACACGTGGTGGTATAGCGACGGCACTCAATGAGATGGCGCTTGGCTCCGAGGTTTCCATTGCCCTTGATGAACAAGCCATCCCCGTGCATGCAGGCGTAAGGGGAGCCTGCGAAATTTTGGGTCTCGATCCGCTTACCATCGCTAATGAGGGCAAACTGCTAGCGATCGTTGCGCCAGAGGACGCGGAGATGGCCTTAGCGACGATGCGCAGTCAC
>JAFMRP010001288.1 GCA_017354095.1 Ktedonobacteraceae bacterium | reverse complement strand
GTCTGCAAGGAATCTCGCGCATCTGGCGCGCGCCCAGGCCGTCTGCAAGGAATCTGGCGCGTCTACTGCTGCGCAGTCAGGTGGTCGGGGAGGAAGACCCTTGGTATTCCGCCAGAAACGGCGCTAGCGCGCCTACGCTGCGCGTCATCTGGCGGCAAGGAATCCTCCACAAGGGAGGGCCCTACAGTTCCCGCGGGCAAGAGAGAGTCAGGGAAAGGGTTGTCAGGGTCGGTGGGGAGGCCTGTCGGGCTCTCGCTAAAGCGAGTCACTGCACCGGGATTCGGTTGGGGTCAGTGGGTAGCGAGGTGAGCCTACGGGTTTCCATCCGCTACCTGTATACCAGGATACATTTTTAAAGTTCATCAAGAGAGCTGGAAAGGAATTTCCTATGCAGCTAATTTCGCGTTCGCCCGCCACGACGGAAGATGCACTGGAGCAGGTTCCACTCGAACCGCGACGGAGTAGTGGCAGGCGTGTGGGCACGATCGTGCTCTTCCTGTTGCCCAGCGCTGTTTTATATGTAGTGTTTATTCTGCTTCCGGTTGTCCAGGCAGCTTTTTATAGTCTCTTTCGCTGGAGTGGTCTGGGGCCATTATCAGATTTCAGCGGGTTGAGGAACTATGTGCTTGCCCTCACGGACAAAGTGTTTATAGGGGCGCTTGTCGACAATCTGATCATTGTCATACTCTCGCTGCTCATTCAGCTTCCGATCTCGCTGTGCCTGGCGCTGATCATCGGGAAGAGTTTGCCCGGGCGGACCATTTTCCGCACCATTTTTTTCCTGCCATTCATTCTTTCCGACGTCGTCGCCGGAGTCATCTGGTCTTTCATTTACCGGCCAGAGGGAGGGCTGCTTAACACTACTTTGCATCAGCTATTCCCTGGTTTCCAGGCGCAGCTCTGGCTGGGTAATCCCAAGATTGTGCTTGGTTCCATCTTCGTCGTGATGATCTGGAAATACTTTGGTCTCCACCTGGTGCTCTACATGGCCGCCATCCAGGATATTCCTGATGAGATTGTTGAAGCGGCCCGTATAGATGGAGCCTCAGCGCTGCAGGTTGTACGCTACATCAGTGTGCCGCTGCTAGGCAGCACCATCCGCCTCACCATTTTCCTTTCGGCGCTAGGATCGCTGCAATACTTTGATCTGATCTGGATCATGAGTAGTGGGGGACCGGTGCATGCGAGCGAGACAATGGCGACTTACCTGATCAAATATGGTTTCCAGAGCTTCGCAATGGGCTTTGGAAGCGCCGTCGGTGTGATTATGTTTGTGATCTGTTTCATCTTCTCACTGACGTATCAGCGGCTTATCATGCGCAGGGATCTGGCTGGTAGTATTACTGGAGCACAGACATAAGAGGGAGAGGCTATCATGTATGTTACGCAACAACGAAGTCTCGTACGAAGTTCCATTCAACGGCAAAGTATGGTACAGAAATCGATCCCGCTGATCCCACGCTATCTCGTGTGTATCATCGTGGCGCTCTTCGTGCTTACGCCAATCCTGGTAGCCATCGTTGGGGGCTTCAAAACAAGTGGAGAGCTGACCACTTCGCCATTCTCGCTCCCTGCCAGGTGGCATTGGGAGAACTATGGCAATATTCTGGTCCAGAGTGACTTCTGGCAAGCAGTGGTAAACAGTGTGATCACGATGCTAGGAACTGTTAGCCTGCTGCTTCTTATTGCCTGTCCCACTGCCTTTGTTTTCGCGCGCATGCCTTTCCGGGGTCGCGAAGTGATCTTTAACATTATGCTCTTTGGGCTGCTATTCCCGCTCACAATGGCTATTCTGCCATTGTATATCACCTTACGCAATCTGCAACTGATCGACAATCTGTTGGGGTTGATCTTACCCCAGGCGGCCTTTGGTATTCCAACCACCATTCTCATCCTGCGTAATTTCTTCCGGGCGATCCCGCATGAATTGGAAGAGGCGACCTATATCGATGGGGGCACGCAGATCGATTTTTTCTGGCGCATATTGCTGCCGCTGGCGCGGCCTTCGCTAGCAGCGGTAGGTATGTTGACTATGGTTGCCAGTTGGAACAACTTTCTGCTGCCGCTGCTGGTACTCAATAGTTCGCGGTTATGGACGCTGCCCCTGGGGATCATGCAGTTCCAGACCGAGCATGGTAACGACTGGGCTTCGATCATGGCCTTTGTCTCTATT
>JAFMRP010001287.1 GCA_017354095.1 Ktedonobacteraceae bacterium | reverse complement strand
ACTGCGGCCAAGCAGATTAAAGCCCTGGAAGACGAAGCCGATCAGGCGGTTACGCATACTGGCCAGGTCATCGCTTGAGAGGCGGCTGACCAGCCGGCCATCCAGCCAGTATTCACCCTGTGATGGGCGATCCAGGCAGCCCAGCAGGTTCATAAAGGTTGATTTGCCGGAGCCGGATGGTCCCATGATCGCCACAAATTCGCCGGGATAGACGTCCAGCGAGACACCCCGCAGCGCCTGCACCTCCGTCTTTTTGCCCAGCACATAGGTTTTTCGCAGATCGCGTACAGCGATGACCGGAGCCTGCGTGGGCGGAACGGTTACCTGTGTGACCTGCTCATCAATGCCAGGCTGCGGCGGTGTGGACTGGTTATAGATCGTAACCGTCTGGGACGCCGCGTGGTTCTGGCTCGGATCTGGTGCTGCATGGTTTTGACCAGGAATCTCATCGGTGGATATCCCTGGTTGGGTAGGTGTGTCGGGGGAGGCGGTATTGACCTCCCCTGAGTCGCCGGATATTTGTGTAGTCTGCTCTGAAGCGAAACGCTGATCGCGTTGCGGCGTATTAGAATGTTCGTTTGCCATCGCAGTTCTCGCAATCACACTAGCATGTTACTAATTGTTACCGCCGCTGTTGCCAGCGAGGAAGCCCGTCTGCGCGCCGCCAATAAACGACTCGTTAAGCGAGAGGCCGGCCAGCACTTCATAGTTGGTGCCATCGCTTACACCCAGTACGACAGGTTTGGCAGCGAACTTCTCACCTACCCGTTCAACGACGAAGGCCGGAATGGGGTTCTCGGTCAGAATATCGGGATTCTGCGTCTCAAGATCGGCGAGTTGCTGGCGGGCCTGGCTGAGCGCGGTCGTGGCATCGGTCTTTTTGAGCAGCTGCACGCTGGTAGCAGTGGTACTGCCGCTGCTGGTGAGGCGCGCGAAGTTAATGGCATTCACCGGGATGAGCAGAGCGTCCTTGCGCTGTAGCACAGTAACGGCAATGTTGGCTGTCATATTGGGCATGAGAGTGGCGTTTTTCAGGCTGTTCATATCCACGTCGATGGTGACCGGGTAGGTCACGACGTTAGAGGTCGTCTGCCCGATAGGAGAGATGGTGCTGACCGTGCCCTGGAACTGCCGGTCGCCATAGGCGTTGACCGTGAAGGTGGCCGGCTGCCCGATCTTCAGATTTGCGGTGTCAGATTCGTTGATATTGGCCTGAACCTGCAGGGTCGAGAGATCAACGATCTGGATGAAGGTACCACCACCGCTACCACCGCCACCAGTGCTGCCGCCGGTCGTCGAACTGGAGCCGGAGCTGACTGAGGAGGCGCCGGGGAAGCCGCCCACGCTGCCGTTGACCTGTGTGACGGTGCCGTTATGCGGCGCTTTGAGGATGGCGTTGTCTAGATTGTGCTGGGCAGCGGTAAGCTGCTTCTGCGCGGTAGCCAGCTGTGCCTGTGCCGCTACAACCTGGCTCTGCGCGCTGGTGTTGCTACTGCCAGACTGGGCCTGGGCCTGGTCGAGGCTGCTCTGCGCGCTATTGACCTGTGCCTGAGCATTGGCCACGCTCTGATCAGCCTGGGCTACTGAAAGATTGTAGGCGTCCCGGGCAGTCTGTTCGCAGGTGGCTTCACTGCTGGGAGGCGGTGTAACGGTTACGCCTGGCGTGGGCGTTACACGAGGGATTGCCGTGGCTGTTGCCTGAGTCTTGCAGTTGGCGAGGTCCTGGTTGAGCTTATTGAGCGCGGCCTTCTTTTGCGCATCCGCCGTTTTTTTGGTCGCGGCCAGGTTGGCTTTGGCGTTATCGAGCGCGGTCTGGGCACTGTCGGTACTGGCAGTGGATTGGTTCTGGCTGCTGCCGGAGCTGGCCAGGGCTGCATCAAGATTTTTCTGTGCGTTCACGACCGCTTGCTGCTGCTGATCTACTGTGTCTTGCAGCGAGGTTTTATCGATGCGGGCGAGGATCTGACCGGCGGTGACCTTCTGTCCAACTTTCACATTCAGCTCGGTAATTTTCGCGCTGGTACCGGAGAATGTCAGGTTATAGGTAGCACTGCTCTGTACCGGGCCGGTGGCGCTGACAGTGAGCGAGATATTTCCCTGGGAGACTTGCTGTGTTTGATATCTGACGGGGGGGCGGCGGTTCAGGAAGGAAAATAGCAGGCCCCCGACCACGA
>JAFMRP010001286.1 GCA_017354095.1 Ktedonobacteraceae bacterium | reverse complement strand
GGAAGGGAGGCCAAGGGCACGACGGGCAACCTCAAGGGCCCCACACCACTCTACCCCGCCCCTTGCCCCTACAGATCCGGAGCGGTCATTCCTGAGCCGTGCTTCGGGTTTCTACATCAGGTGACCGAGGAGTGATCGATGAGGTTTGATAAAAGGGAAGAAACTCGTTTTATTAAGTGAGGGGTTATGTCAGGTTGAATTTGTCAGGTGATAGATTTTCTGACTATATGAATGTGATTGATGTCGGGTTCTAGAAGCAAAGCATGTTTGCAGAGGGCAATATGGCGTTTACCACTCAGGCCTTTTCAGTTATCTGGACCATTTTTATGATCTGGATGCTTGTTGACTGCATAAGGAACCGGTCTGTAAGAAATAAGGCGGCGTGGATTCTCTTTATTCTATTCACGCAGGGGATCGGGGCCGCGGTCTACTTTTTTGTAAGCGGTCCCTGGCCCAAAGTGAAGCAATATCTGTTCCCACAGGGTTCTGCTTCAAGCGATCCAACACCTGCTCCGAAGCCGGAACAAGAGGTGCTGCCAGATTACGCGCGAGGTTACCAGGCACCGGCATCTTTCGCGCAAGGGCAAGAGCGAGAGCAGGAGTATACACAAGCGCCGGAAGTACCCGCGCTGCAGACTGAGTATGAGCAGCCTCTTTCGACGTATCCGGAGATGCCGCCACCGATACGGCAGTAGCGGCGCGGGAAGAAAAGGATGCAGGAGGACTGCACTCTCCTGCACCTCCCGCTGCCATGCCACCCCTTTCGCATAAGTACGGTGAGGAGGGAAGCAGAAGGGGCGCAGATCCGCCTGCACCTCTCGTAGTGGGTGAGGGTTAGAGGTTGGGGAGCTGCCAGTCGATCTCGGGCTTGCCGGCGGCGCGCAGGGCGGCGTTAATCCTGGAAAATGATTTGCTGCCGAAGAAGCCGTTGCGCGCGGAGAGCGGCGAGGGGTGAGCGGCCTGTACAACCGTATGGCGCGAGGTATCGATCAGGCTTAGTTTCTTCTGCGCATAGCCTCCCCACAGGACAAAGACGACGGGATCAGGCTTCTCATTGACGGCGCGAATGACTGCGTCCGTAAATTTTTCCCAGCCACGATTTTTATGCGAGTTGGGTGTGTGGGCACGAACCGTCAAGACGGCGTTTAACATTAATATGCCCTGCTCGGCCCAGTGCACAAGGTATCCATTGTTGGGGATGTGGAATCCTACGTCGTCACTCAATTCTTTGAACATGTTGACCAGCGAGGGTGGTGGCTTGATGCCGGGTTGTACGGAAAAACACAGGCCGTGCGCCTGGTTATCATCATGGTATGGGTCCTGGCCCAGCAGCAGGACGTTTACGCGCTCGTAGGGGGCGTATTTGAGGGCGTTAAAGACGTCCTGTTCGGGCGGAAAAACGGTGTGTTTCTGCCGTTCTTCGTCTACAAATTGTTCCAGTTTATGGAAGTAGGGTTTGTTTAATTCGTTAGCCAGGTGTTCGCGCCAGGTTTCTGGGAGATCGACTAGCATGTTAAACCTCATTACACTTTTTTTATAGATGTTTATTTTAGCACTCTTCTCGCGGTCCTCTTGTCCAAACGGCCAACGGCGCTAGCGCGCCTTCTTGAAAGTCTGCCAGAAACGGTGCTGGCGCACCTAGCCTTCGGCTCATCTGGCAGAGAGGCTTGCGCTTCGCTCAGGCCGTCTGCAAGGAAGTCCGCGCGTCTACTGCTGCGCAGTCAGGTGCTCGGAAAGGTAGTAGCGTCACAGGAGGGTTGAGAGAGATTGGGGAGGCATTGAGGAGAGATATTGTTTTTTGGAAAACTCGTACCAAAATGCTACACAATGCGACACAGCCGCCTGGGAGGCCGATGCAGATCCTACACGATGCTACACAAATGCTACACAAATGCTACATAAGCTACACAGCCGCTTCTGGAGCGGATTCGTGGGATTTTTCCATTGATGGTTCTGGATTAGTATTGAGCAATGTGGATCTATATTGATGCATGCATCTTCGGTGACGTAAAGTTGTATAGTTGGGGGCAAGGCGGGTAGGGGAGGGAAGGTCATTCCTATAGAGTACACGGTCCACTTTGATCAGATTCAACAGAGCGGGGGTGCGTGGGAGGGATGTATCCATGTATTCGCACTAATATAGTGCAGCTTGCGTATTCTTTATAAATATCACAT
>JAFMRP010000289.1 GCA_017354095.1 Ktedonobacteraceae bacterium | reverse complement strand
CAGCCGGATCCGTTGTGTGCCAACGGCCATTGCTGCCAGCGCGATCCATGGATCGCAGGTTGGGACCGCCCCATCGCTCTGATGCACAATATAATCTTCGACGAACACGCCATCCCATCCGGCTTCTTCGGCCAGGCATCCCAGCTCAGCCAGCACTCGTGCGTCGCCGCATACGCCTCCATTGGGGAGGGAAAGGCCATACTGCATCGCAATTTCTCCTCTCGGAAGAACCCTTGATATTCCGACCACCAACGCAGCTAGCGCAGCTAGCGCTCCGCGCTCAGGCGGTCGGATCGGAAGCCCCCCTGGTATTCCAACCACCAACGCTGCTAGCGCTCAGGTGGTGGATCGGAAGTACCTGTTTCAGATTCGCTATGAGCAGTATAGCCTGGTCTTATGACATCTTCTGTCATATTTCGTCTACCTGGATGCCAGGATGCTTAAACAAAATGGCTTATCAGCATATGTGCGTCGCATCTCCTCCGGTATATATCCCTCGGGCACTTCACCGACAAGGTTCTCAGCCACCTCAAGGATTGTCAAGCCACAAGCTCGCGTCGCATCCAGATAATCTTCCCTGGTATACCCCACTGTTGGTAGGTGATAGATCACTCCTGCACGCCGGAACCCTGTTCTCCATCCATAGAGGGTATGGACCGGATGAAAATCGGTGATGAGCAAAGAGCCGCCGTCCCGCAACACCCGAGCAAACTCCTGGAGGGTGTCAGCGAGGTTTGGAACGTGGCTCAACATGAGGGCACAGATCAGTAGATCAAACTGGCCTGACTCGAAAGGCAGACCGTTCTCCAGTGATAGAAGGTGAAAATCGATCGATAAACCTTCGCGCTGTGCAGCCTGGCGAGCTACTGCGAGCATCTCTGGGGACTGATCAATCGCTGTGACACTCGCTCCGCGGTGGGCAAGTTTTAAGGCATGTCTGCCGGTTCCTGTGCCCACGTCGAGTGCTCTGGTGAATGTGAGCGGAGCCAGCAGTCGATCCACCTGCTTTTCTTCGATGAAGATCAAACCGTTGTGTTCCTGATCATATGAGGCGGCCCAGAGAGCATATCCTTCCTGTACGCTAACTTCTCGAAATTCTGTCTCGCTCATATGCGTTCCATCCTCATGAAAATTGGTGATAAGCGTAGAATACGGTTGACGAGTATTCCAGTGTACAATTTCTCACACTCCCCTTTCAACTCAGTTCGTTCCTTTGCTGGAGAAAGTTCCTCCTAAACAGGGTATGGCCTTCCACTTTTTCTGCTATGCCAGGGAATAGGGGGAAGAGACGAGGAATTGTTTCTGTGGTCATGGCTCATCAAAGAAAGAAGAGGTGTATACTATGTTTCGCAGTATTATTGCGTCCGTGTTGTTTGTCCAGGACCTGGCCAGGTGTGTAGCATTTTATCGGGACACACTCGGGTTTCAGGTCAAGGACGGCGATTCCGAATCTGCCGGTTTCTCTCTGGGAGACCAGTACTTTCTCCTGCTGGAGATATCTGCTGCCGCACGCCTGATTAGCGAGGAGGCGCTTGAACTGAAGATCGAGGGCGGGCCTCGTATGCTGCTGGCTGCCAGTGTTGATGATGTGGATGCTACATACGAGGAGCTCAAAGCCGGGGGCGTCGCATTTCTCAGACCTCCGACCGATCAGCCCTGGGGGCTGCGTACGGCGCACTTTGCCGATCCTGAAGGCAACGTCTGGGAGATTAACCAGCCCATTGGATAGCAGTCAGGTTAGGAAAGGAAAGTAGCGCATGAAATGTAACATTGGAGATATCGAGATCAACTATGAGACCTATGGCGCCGGGCGACCTATTGTGATGTTGCCCGGGCGGCCGAGCGATCACCGCATCATGGAGCGATTCATGGAACCACTCTTCACGAAGCGGGATGGCTGGCTGCGCATCTATCCTGACTTGCCTGGCACGGGGCGCACTCCGGCCTTAGATCGGGCCTCGCATGATCAGGTACTTGACGCCGTGCTGGCGTTCATCGACGCGGTCATTCCCAGTCAACGCTTTGTGCTCGCTGGACTGTCCTACGGGGGGTACCTGGCCCGTGGGGTGGTCTACCGCAGGACCGCGTCAATTGATGGTGTGATGCTCTGTGCTCCTCAGATGAAGGCAGATTCCGCACAGGTTCAGCTCCCACCCCGGACAACGCTGGTGGAAGACCCGGAGCTGGCGGCCTCGTTGGGACCGGCAGCAGATCTCGTTGTGGTGCAGAGTCACACGGTGGTCGAGGCGGTACGCACCGTGCTGGAGGAAATCCAGATAGCCGACCATCCCTTCCTCGCGCGGCTAGAGGAGGCCGGTCCCTTTTCCTTTGACGTGGATAGTCTGCCTGTTCCCTTTGGTGGCCCTACGCTTATGCTGACAGCGCGGCAAGACAACCTCTGTGGGTATCGCGATGCCTGGGATCTGCTGGCCAACTATCCCAGAGCGACGTTCGCGGTGCTTGACCGGGCCGGACATTTTGTGAATATCGAACAGGATGTGCTGTGCCAGGCCCTCATGGGCGAGTGGCTGGATCGAGTGGAGGAGTGGACCACCAATCTCGATCACACACAGGTGTTGTGACCCGCTCTGATGGGCTGTGAAAGCGCGATGGGGAGCGACAGCGGATGTCAGGCGTCGGACCTCAGCAGGTGGAGATCGTCCTGGCGCCTCAGCATTACCTTCAGTAGATCGATTGCTTCCTGTACGGTCAGGCGCAGTATCTGTCCGTCGTGGCTATTTGTAATGAGAAGCGCACCAGGATTTTCGAGATCGGGCTGAATGATATAGCCGTCGTGGGTGACTATTTCGTTGATGGTAGATTCTTCCATTGTGGTCATCCCTGCGGAAAACTAAAAAAGGTTGAGTGCATTATAACTCGACTAATTGTTGTAGAGAAAGTAGAGTGGGATATTTGTGCTAGAGAAAGGTGGACTTAAAATCGTCTCAACGGGATTAGGGCGACATGCGCCAGAAGGCGATGTGGCGCACCTTTGAGTAGTAGAGACGCAGCACTGCTGAGAGGGCGTCGGGGATGCAGGGGCGTGCATTGATGACGTAGATATGGCGTGCGCCCCAGTAGAGATTATGGTGGGTATCCTGTGGTTGTATGGGATCGCCTCCAGTGCGCAGGCGATTGAGCATTTCGACTTGCTGGTCGATGCGGCTTTCTGTATCGATCAGCAGGATCGCGATCTCCGGGTTGAAGTCGGCGGCGCGCCTCAGGAACAGTCGGAGATCCGTTTCTGTGATCTGTGTTGGGCTACCGGATTTGCACTCCACCATTACGCGGATGCCATCGACGAACGCCACGACATCCAGGTCGCCGCCGTCCGCTACGTCTTTGATGGTGACGCCGTGGCGTGCTGGAACCTGGAGCCAGCTGCGAAACCACGCGGCGACAAACCATTCCAGCGTAGCTCCCAGGTTGTCGATGTGTTTGTAGCTCTGGCCTTTGTGCCACTGTCCCTCCTCAAACGTTGCCAGGCCGTGCTCGGTCAGAAACGCCAGGTACTTCTGCAGCTTCTGCTCGCTGGTGCAGATGCGGTGCAGTTCATCGCTGGAGCAGTGTTTGTGGAAAAAGAGGTGACGCAGCAGCTTGCGAAACGTGTTGTCGCCAAATGTTTCATAGAACAGCGTGGGGTCGGTTGATGCCGCCAGGCGCAGCACTTTTGGATCGCGATCGATGGGTTTATGGCGGATAAGCTGCCATCCCTGGCGGCGCAGCATCACCTCGAAACTGTCCTCTGGTTGCTTGTTTGCCATTAGATTTTACGCGAGACGATAACGCCTGTGTTGAGGCCGACGGTATGCAGGCCGCCGAAGAAGCGTGCGTGCTCGATTTTTACGCAGCGGTTTTGTACGAAGGTCAGCCCGGCCTCGCGGACACGCTGTCCGGCTGCGTCGTTGCGAATGCCCAGCTGTAGCCAGACAACTTTTGCCCCGATCTGAATTGCCTCCTCGGCGATGGGGGGAACGTCCTGAGCTCGGCGGAAGATATCGACGATTTCGATCTGTTCGCCAGCCTCTTTTGCTTCGGTCAGCGAGGCGTAGACGCGCTGGCCAAGAATGGTCTGGCCGGCGTAACGCGGGTTGATTGGCACGATATGGTAGCCTTCAGCCTGCAAATAGATGGCTACGAAATGGCTGGGGCGATACTGATCGGCTGAAACTCCGACGATGGCGATATGGTGATATTGCCGGAGGATATCGAGCCGTTCGTACATATCGGGTATAAGGGTGGTGTCACTGGTCATGTTTTTTCTTTCCTTTTTCCTGGAAGAAGAGATAGAGCTCTTTTCGGGAGTGCTGTTCCGGGCGGTCCTCTCTACGTACTAAATATAACACAATTTCCTCCTGCTTTATGGTCCTGGGTGTGGGTGCATCACTTTCAGGAGTGATCAAGAAGGGAGATGTGATACCATATGTGATAGTTAGAAGAGGCTCGAATTCAGAGAGGGAAAAGATTATGCCCGAAATTGATAGTGATCATATCTTTGGTTTTGATACCCTGTCCGTCCACGCGGGCCAGCGGCCTGATCCGACGACAGGGGCGCGAGCCGTGCCTATCTATCAGACGACATCATTTGTGTTCGATGACACCGACCATGCTGCACATCTTTTCGCATTGCAGCGCTTCGGCAATATCTATACGCGCATCATGAATCCGACGACCGCGGCCTTTGAAGAGCGCATCGCGTCTCTGGAAGGTGGCACGGGCGCGCTGGCCACTGCTTCGGGGATGGCGGCGCAGATGGCGACGATGATGACGCTATTGCGGCCCGGTGATGAGCTGGTCTCGTCCAGCAGCCTCTATGGTGGCACGCATACACAGTTTGATATTACGCTGCGTACATGGGGCATTAACACTATTTTTGTAGACAGCACTGATCCAGAAAATTACCGGAAAGCCATTACACCGCGCACGCGTGCTTTATACGGCGAAACGATCGGTAATCCGCGTGGCGATGTGCTTGATATACGCGCGGTTGCCGATATCGCACATGAGGCGGGAGTCCCGCTGGTGGTTGACAATACGTTCGCCACGCCATATCTCTGCCGACCCTTTGAGCATGGGGCCGATATCGTTGTCCATTCCGCGACGAAGTTTATTGGAGGGCATGGCACTTCCATCGCGGGCATTCTGGTTGAGTCGGGTAAGTTCCCTTGGGATAATGGTAAATTCGCGCATATTGTTGATCCGTCGCCGGGTTATCATGGCGTGCGCTTCTACGAAACTTTTGGTGATTTTGCCTTTTGCATGAAGGCCAGGTGCGAAACCGTGCGAGACACGGGGGCATGCATCAGTCCCTTTAATTCCTTTCTCCTGCTGCAAGGATTAGAGACCCTTTCGCTGCGTATGGAGCGTCACTGCCAGAATGCGCTGCGGGTAGCGCAGTTCCTTCAGGAGCATCCTGCCGTTGGCTGGGTGCGTTATCCTGGTCTGCCTGCTGATCCCGCGTATGCCCTGGCAGAGCGTTACCTGCCTCGCGGAGCCGGCTCGATCTTTACCTTTGGAGTGAATGGTGGGTATGAGGCTGGTAAGGCTGTTATTGACAACGTGAAGCTTTTTTCTCACCTGGCCAACGTCGGTGACGCTCGCAGCCTGATTATTCATCCATCCAGCACGACCCATCAGCAGCTTTCTGAGGAGGATCAGCTGGCGGGCGGCGTCACGCCTGATCTGATTCGACTTTCTATAGGCATCGAAAATATAGAGGATATTCTGTGGGATCTGGATAGGGCGCTTCAGGCGGCCTCCAGGTATGCGTGATAAAGCCCTGATTGCTTGAGTATAGCGTTGACACGTATCGATGCGCAACGCTATACTGCTTGTGGCGCGGGAATGATCCGTGTCATATTGATTATTTTGAACTTATCGGGAGGCCTGTCGCTGTGGCAGGCGGAATGGGAAGTCGGTGCGAGTCCGACGCAGTCGCGCTACTGTAACTGGGAAATGGCTTGCCCTCTCATATGGATGAGAGTATGCCACTGTCCGTAAGGGATGGGAAGGCTGGAGGAGCTGTGTTAGTAACCAGAAGCCAGGAGACCTGCCTGATAAGTATGCTGGCGATCCTTCGCGTTAAAGGAACAGGCAACGAATGAAATTCTCACTCTTTTTTGCCTCGACCACCAGCAGTGCTGGTGCATCTTCTGCTGCTCAGCCGGATGGCAGCACCCATTCTGTAGTTTCTGTACCTGAGAAGCCCCGTCGGAGCGTGCGCTGCTTCAGGCTCCCTGCGATGCCGGTGCTGCTGGCACTCGGCGTTTTGCTGCTGGTCGCGATGCTGCTGGCGATCAGCTTTGGCTCAACGTCGATACCGCTGTTTCAGATCATCCAGAT
>JAFMRP010001285.1 GCA_017354095.1 Ktedonobacteraceae bacterium | reverse complement strand
GAGGGAGGAAAGGTTACTCCTATAGAGTACACGGTCCACTTTGATCAGATTCAACAGAGCGGGGGTGCGTGGGAGGGATGTATCCATGTATTCGCACTAATATAGTGCAGCTTGCGTATTCTTTATAAATATCACATCATGGTACTAGATCACTTGAGGTTAGAGCAGGAAAGCGTCTTTGTTCTCAGGGATGGGGGTATGTGAAGGGGACTGGCGTTGCATTTCTACGAGAAAAAGGAGCCTCCCTTGCGGGTCGAGGGAGAGATCTATGCCCTGGTTGATGCACTCCCTCAGCTGGTCTGGATCGCAAGGCCCGATGGGTATGTCACCTACAACAATCAGCGCTTAATTGACTATCTGGCTATGACTCTCGAACAGGTCGAAGGAGATGGCTGGTTAGCAGGTGTGCATCCTGATGACCGGCAACGAGCACAGGAGGCATGGCAGAGCGCTATTCAGACCAGCATACCTTATGAAGCGGAACTACGCTTGCAAAACGGCGCCAGCGGAGTGTATCGCTGGTTTCTGGTACGAGGCGTACCCCGGCGCAATGCTCAGGACACGATCCTGCACTGGGTAGGCACCTGCACCGACATTGACGAGCAGAAGCACATCGAGCAAGCTTTACGCGAGAGCAGGGAAGAGCTTTTCCTGGTGATGGAGACGATTCCTCAACTGGTGTGGCTTGCTCGACCAGATGGTTTTCTGGAATATAGTAATCAGCGTGTCGTTACCTATCTCAACGTTCCCCTTGAACAGTTCAATGGAGATCAGTGGTTCTCTTTCATCCATCCCGATGATCGACAAAAGACAAGGACCTCCTGGCAGACGGCGCTGCGTACAGGCCAATCCCATGAAGTCGAATATCGGCTGCGCGAGGGCAAGACCGGGAACTATCGCTGGTTTCTGGTGCGAGGCACGCCATTCACCGATGCAAAGGGGCGCATCCTGAAGTGGTTTGGGACCTGCACCGACATCGACGAGCAGAAACGGACGGAGGAAGCTCTGCGCCAGAGTCAGGAACGCATGAGCATCCTTATGACTTCCAACATTATCGGAATCAGTGTTATCGAAGGTGACCAGATGGTGGATGCCAACGACACGTTTCTGCGCATGACCGGCTATACCCGCGAAGATCTGCGTGCAGGGAGCATGAACTGGAAGCATATGACGCCTCCAGAATATCTGGCTCGTAGCCAGCAGGCCCACCAGGAACTGGCCATGCAGCAATGGATGGCCCCATATGAGAAAGAGTATATCTGTAAAGATGGCAGCCGCCTGTCGGTGGTTGTGGGCGCGGTCGTCATCCAACAGCACCCATTCCAAGCGATTGCCTTTGTGCTGGACAATTCGGCGCACCACGAGTTGGAGCAACGCAAAGATGACTTTATCAGCATGGCCAGCCATGAACTGAGGAACCCGCTCACGGCCTTGAAACTGCAGATGGCCTTGCTGCACAGGCAACTGGCAAAGCAGGGCATCCAGGCTTCTGAGCTTGCTCTTTCCCGCATGGAGATCCAGATCAACACTATCACCCGGTTTGTAGAAGAGATGCTGGATATCTCCAAGATTCGGGCAGGCAGTTTGGAGTACATCCAGGAGCTGGTGGATCTCGACACGCTGCTGCGGGAGATCGCCGACAACATGCAGCACAGCCATCCCAGCCATACCATTGTGATACGAGGTGCGCTGCAGGCCAGTCTGATGGGGGATCGAGACCGTCTGGGACAGGTCTTCAGCAATCTCCTCAGCAATGCCATCAAGTATTCCCCCAATGCCCAGATCGTTGAGATGGACCTTGATACTTCAAGCGAGGCAGTTACGATCAGTGTGCATGATCATGGCCTGGGCATCCCGCAAGAGCAGCGCGAGAAGATTTTTGAGCGCTTCTACCGGGCCGCCGGTCCCAGGCAGCAAGCCATCCCCGGGCTGGGCATGGGATTATACATTGTGGCCGAGATCATCAAGCATCACGGAGGGACGATCACGGTCGACAGTACGGTCGGGGAAGGATCAACTTTTACGGTGACCCTTCCCAGGGAGAGGAATGCCTGAGCAACGAACATGCATCTACGTCTCTCCTCTTACCTAACATTTCTCCTTGTGCAATACACTCCTTCTGCTGTTAGGTAAGAGCTTGCTCTAACGAGAATGAGCTAATAGCATTACTACTCA
>JAFMRP010000288.1 GCA_017354095.1 Ktedonobacteraceae bacterium | reverse complement strand
GAGGAGCCGACGCGGCTGCCTCTGCAACTCGCGCTGGTTCTGGATCGCAGCGGCTCCATGCAGGGTGACAAGCTGCGCACCGCCAAAAAGGCTGCCCTGGCCGTGCTGGACCGGCTGAACCCGCGCGATAGCGTATCGGTGGTCGTTTTCGATAGCAGCATCGATACCGTACAGGAGCTCGCGCCGGTCACCTCTGATCTAAAGCAAAAAGTGCGCCTGGCTTTTGACTCCATTGAAGCGCGGGCCTCGACCGCCCTGCACGAGGGCTGGCTGACCGGCTGCAATGGAATCGCCCGCTCGGTGGCCGATAGCGCCGGGCGCGGGCTGGCACGCTGCTTCCTGCTCACTGACGGCATCGCCAACGTTGGTGTGACCGATCCTGAACGCATCGCCAGCGAGGCTGCCGGCGTACGCGAGCATACCGGCATCTCAACCAGTACGTTCGGTATCGGCTACGACTATAACGAGCTGTTGCTGGGTCCAATGGCCGTGGCCGGTGGTGGGCAGTTCCATCATCTGCGCAGCTCGGACGAGATGATCAACACGTTTGTTGGTGAACTGGGGGCCCTGCTCTCGGTGGCCGCTCGCCAGGTGCGCCTGGAGATCGAAGCGGATTGCGGCGTCAGTCTTGACCTCATTAGCTCGTACTGGCTGCGGTCAGACGATGGTGAGCGAGCGCGCTGGTCGATCGCGATAGGTGATCTGCAAAGCGACGAGGAGCGGCAGGTGGTGGTGCGCTGCGCGTTCCCATCCCAGGATGGTCAGCAGGAGCAGCGTATTCTGCGCGCTCGCCTGGTCTGGCAGGTCGATGGCGCTGAGCGTGCGACCGACTGGCAGGATCTGCGCTTCTCGTACGCCGGCCAGGGAGCCTGCGATGACGAGCCGCAGGACCCCACGGTCATGGAACTGGTGGGTCTGCACGAGGCCGATCGCGCGCGCCGCGAGGCCGTCGCGAAAAACAATCGTGGCGACGTGGCGGGAGCGCGGCGTGACCTCCAGCGGGCCAAGGCGCGCATGGCTCCCTATGCCCTTCAAAGCCCGCAACTGCAGGCGGAGATGGATGAGCTCGGCTGGATGGATGAGGAGATGGAGCGGGCCCCAATGGCTCCTGGCTATGCCAAAGAGGTGTACTATGGGCAGCAGCGTCGCTCGCGTGGGCAGACAGATTACCGTGGAGCGCCATCGCCCGAGCTGCCCGGCGACGAGAAAGATAAGAAATAGAAGTAAATAGTTTTTGCATAGCACAGTGCGAGAAACAGTGAGCCTCTCGCGCTGTGCTACGCGCTTCTATACAGATCAGCCTGATTGCTTTTTGCATCGTTTATAGTGGCGAAGTGGTCCAGGCTTATGGACTATCTGTAATACTTGTTGTAAACTTATGAATCTAAAATGATCCAGCTTTATATACAACGAAGTGGAGATTTTTATGGGAAATCCTGAAATAAGCGAAGGACCGAGAAGTGGTGAAGTTCCACCGGTTGATGTTGATGCGCGCCGTTTCGGATTTGAGCATGGACAGGTGCTCCCTACAGCACACTCCGACGCAGTGTCACGCGATCCTGAGGATCAACGGAGAACAGTTAGCGAGATGTATCGACAACTTGCTCCCGATGTGCAGCGGCAGGTGAACCAGGGGGACCCGATGGTCAGGCTTTTGTCATCTGAAATCCTTGATATACGAGGCGTTACTCCTGACCTGGATAAAGTGCCGCGCTTTTTAGAAAATCCCCATCCGCTGCAGAAGTTCGTCGCTGACATGTTTAACGCACCCGCAGCCCCACCGATTCCTGAGCGTCCTGCCGGAGTATTGCCGGTGCGCTTACCAGATGCCTCTCTGGGCTGGGTTACGCCGGGTACGCGAGAGCTAAGAAACTATGGTCACATGATGCAGGTGAAAGGGGATGCCTGTACCGTTATTGCTATGCAAGAGACAATGCGCCGGTATATAGATCCCGAAAAGAGAAACCCTGATCTTAATGAGCATCCGTTGTTGGAAGAAGCGCGTAGTTTAGGCATATATCGGCCTCCAATCATTGGCGAAGATGGCGAACCAGTAATCGGCGAAGACGGCAGAACGATGACTCACAAACTGGCATTGTTTAGCAAGAGTCCCGAATTCATGGGAGGGCATGGCGTTCCTGCTCAATATATCGGGATGGGGTGTAGTGAGGCTCATCTTGATGCTGTTAAGACGCGAGCTGCAGAAGTCATGGCTTGGATGATTGAGAGCGGCTATAGTGAGCTATGGCGCACGGATCTGAAGTACCTCCAGTTAGGCGAACGGACCAGTGGCAATGGCCATAGTCTGACGACTATTGGCGCTGTACGCGAATTTGTTGAAGATAACCCCCGCAATAATCCTCTCAAAGGCCTGATTCTGAATGAAAATTGGACGGGCGGACCAGATGAAGAAAACTGGCAAACGGGATGGCGAGATCCTTCCTATCGTACAATGGTTACGGGTGTATTGGCTCCTGCGCGTGATACCATTGATATGCATGGCAACCATCTGTCTGGTGTTGTTGATTCTATGTTTTTCCCTGTACCCGATCCCATTAGAATACCGGGCCAGTTGGATTACGCGTGCCGGATGGTATTCACTGAACGTCCAATCCCGCGCTTTGCCGAGAACCACCCGTTCACACGTCCAAGCTGAACGATCTGATCTGGTGGATAATAGTCGATCGTTGATTCGTTCCTAGTTTTCAATTTGACGCTCCCCCACCGGGCATGTTACACTAACTGGAAATACTTTGCAGTGGTCAAGGAAGAGCTGTAGCAAAACAGCTCTCTTTGTTTTCTCGTATATTCATTTTTCTCTTCTATTGTATGGTTGCCCGAGGGCACGTTTCTCAAAAAAATTGTTGATAATGCGCTAATGTAGGAAGTATGGTTGCCAGTACATGGACGACGTGTACTGGGCTTTTTTTAAGGAGGAAACACAGTTATGTCCCTTTCAGACGGGTATGATGAGAAGTTCGCAAGAGAAGGGCTGACGTTTGACGATGTGTTGATCATTCCCGCCGCCTCATCCGTGCTGCCTCGCGACGTTTCCACACGTACTCAGCTGACCCGCAGCATCACGCTCAACATCCCTGTGCTCAGTTCTGCTATGGATACCGTGACCGAGGCCAGGCTGGCTATTGCCCTGGCGCGCGAAGGCGGGCTGGGCGTTATTCATCGTAACCTCTCCATCGAGGACCAGGCCCAGGAAGTTGATAAAGTCAAGCGTTCAGAGTCCGGTATGATTACCGACCCCATCACACTTGCGCCTGACGCCCTGCTTGGCGAAGCGCATGTCGTCATGCGTCGCTTCCATATTTCCGGTATCCCCGTCGCCGAACATGGCAAGCTGGTCGGCATTCTCACCAACCGTGACATTCGTTTTGAAAGCAACCTTGAACGCCCCGTTTCTGAACTGATGACCAGCGAAAACCTGGTCACCGTCCCCGTTGGTACCACGTTAGAGCAGGCTCGTGAAATACTGAGCCGCTACAAAGTCGAGAAATTGCCTGTCGTAGACGAGCATGGAATGCTCAAGGGCCTCATCACCCTGAAAGATATCCAGAAAAAGATCCTCTATCCCAACGCCACCAAAGACGAATATGGCCGCCTGCGCGTTGGCGCGGCCATCGGTACCGCGCCAGATACGCTGGATCGTGCCGGTGCGCTGCTGGAAGAGGGCGTTGACGCCCTGGTGCTTGATACTTCACATGCCCACTCGCACATGGTCATCGAGATGGCCGCGCGCATCAAAGATCACTTTGGCAAGCACACGCAGCTGGTCGCGGGCAACGTCGTCACGGCAGAAGGGACCGAAGCGCTGATCCAGGCCGGCGTTGATTGTGTTAAGACGGGTGTGGGACCGGGTAGCATCTGTACCACGCGCGTGGTGGCAGGCGTGGGCATGCCGCAGATCACCGCCATTTACGACTGCGCCCGGGTCGCGCACCGCTATGGCATCCCCGTCATTGGCGATGGTGGCATCCAGTATTCCGGCGACATCGCCAAGGCCATCGCGGCTGGTGCCTCATCAGTCATGCTGGGCAGCCTGCTGGCAGGTGTGGACGAAAGCCCTGGCGAGCTGATCATCTCGCACGGCGAGCGCTTTAAAGACTATCGTGGCATGGGGTCGGTCGCCGCCATGAAGCAGCGCAGCTTCAGCAAAGACCGCTACTTCCAGGAGAACATCGACGAATCGCAGGTCATCGCCGAAGGCATCGAGGCGCGCGTGCCCTATAAAGGGCTGCTCGGCCCGCTTGTCTTCCAGCTTATTGGCGGCCTGCGTCAGGCCATGGGCTATGCTGGCGCCGCCACAATCAAGGAGATGCAGGAGAACACCCGCTTCACCCGCATCACCGGAGCTGGCCTGCGCGAAAGCCATCCCCACGACGTTATGATCACCAAAGAGGCTCCCAACTACGGCTCGAAACGTTAGGAATTGAAGAGAAATTCATCAGAGGAATGTGGGAAAGAAGGACGTTAGGAGCCCAAAAATAATGACATTGATGGGGCGAACCTGATTCGATCAGATTCGTCCCATCAATGCTATGCCATCAGGGAGCGGCGGAACTCAGCGTTTAATCTCCATTAAGTTCCTGATTAAGTTCCTGAGCGAAAGCGTCTCTAACGATGGTCTGCATCACTCCATTCGAGTCTTTTGCCGTGGTAGCAACGTATCCATCGGTTAGTCGCTCTTCCGTTTTGTGTACCTCATCGCCATGTCTGAATTGCAGCGTCGTTGGCCGCGCCTCGACTTCTCCGTCATCTCTTAGCGGCCTCTTCCATGGATTATCACCACTCATTTTTGTTTCCATTCTATCGTTGGGGGAGGAATGTTTCCTCCCGATCAATACATGACAGAAAGATTCAAGTCAGGCCATACCGGCTGACTTGAATCTTTCGAGGACATTGACTTAATGAATGCCCTGAAATGCAACATCCTCCCTCTAGTGGGCAAGCGATGCATGTTGGGGAACAATGTAGTATGGTTGCTGTTCCCTGGCGCTATTATAGTGGCTATTGCATGGGAATATCTGTGAGCGATTTCACAAAATCCCATATTAGCCAAGATGTCCCATGCGATTGCGTCGATATTCCTCTTAGGATAGAATAGCAAGGGTCGTAATAACTCAGCCCACAATCACTGCGAGGTTATTCTCAGACTCATCTATTTGGAGAAGCTGAATGGTAGATGTAAAACAGGCACTGGGCCGCTTTCTCTCCGTACCAGGAGTGCGCCAGGCTATCCTTGTTGGCAGGGATGGGCTTATTATTGATGGTATAACGCGTGAGGGCAAGGAAGATATGGAAGCAGTTGGTGCCCTTATGACTGCCAATCTGAATACGGCCGAGGCGTTGGGCAAGGAGATTGCTCGTGGCAGTGTAGTGGGGGTGATCGCTGAGTATGAGCATGGGTTGGTGAGCGTAGATCCATTGGGTGAGTTCGCGCTGGTCGTCACGCTGTTTGATAATGCCTCTAACCTCGCCCGTGTACGTCACCTGGTCAAAACGAGTCGTAACGAGATTCTTGAGGCCCTGGATATTTCATAAGATCGTATCTGCAACATTCAATAAATACTTGCTAGGCGTGTACACGGAGGCGGCGCGTCAATGGAACAATTGACCAATCTTGTTATTTCTGATCGTGAACTTGCCACTATCTCGGCCTTGCTCCTGAAGCTGATGAATGATACCAATGCGACTTCTGTGCTGCTGCTCGACAAGAGTGGCCAGGTGGTCACGGTTCAGGGGAGAGGGCCACGTCGTGATGTCACTACGTTAGGCGCGCTGCTGGCCGGCGTTTTCTCATCCTCACGAGAAGTGGCTCGTCTGCTCGATGAAAAGGATTTCCGCAATATTTTCCAGCAAGGAGTGCAGGAGAACATCTACACTTCAATGGTCGAGGAGCAGTGGCTCCTCGTTATCATTTTCGACAAACTGACTCATATCGGCCTGGTCAAGGTGCTTTCGAAGAAAGCAGCTGATGAACTTGGGCGCATCCTGGAGCGCGTGCGGAATGATAGCTCGCGCACCAAGTCTTCCGTGCTCAACCTGAAGTTTCGCTCATCGGTCGAAGATACTATTGATCTGCTCTTCCGCGATTAGGGGAACCTGGCATCTATGGCGCTCATTAATATTGCTGCCCGTGAGATACACTGCAAGATTGTGTACTATGGTATTGGCTATTGTGGAAAGACGACCAACCTGCAATATGTCTTCAATGCCATTAATCCGAATGCCCGTGGTGCTATGACCAAAATTGACACTGGCGAGACCGAGCGAACCCTCTTCTTTGACTTCCTGCCGCTGGACCTTGGGACCGTTTACGGCTTCCGCACCCG
>JAFMRP010000287.1 GCA_017354095.1 Ktedonobacteraceae bacterium | reverse complement strand
AAGCCAGGGAACGCTGACCATCGGCCCCGGCGTCCTGTAGGACTGATCGGGCGCCATCACAACCAGAAAATCTGCGCTGTGCGCAAGCTTGCGCCAGTCCTGGAAACCATTCAGATAATAATAATATTCATCATGGTCGCTCAGCTTATGCGCCAGCGCGATACCATAGAACTTGTTCAGAGGCTTCAGGGCCTCCCAGATCCGCTGGTTATAAGTCGCAAAGAGTTGCTGGATATTGGGATAAGCAGGATCGGAGGATTCCAGGTCCATAATCACACCATCATAGTTCGCCCGCTGCACCTCCCGCACAATAGCATCAATATAGCCAGGCGTCGTTGTCGCCTTTTCAATATAGCCCCCCTGCTGCCTCGGCGTCCACGACCCGGGCACGCCATTGACCGACATCGTAATCGTCAGGTAGGCCATGCCCCCTTTCCCATGAATCTGCCGCACAACACCGTCCATGCTCAGGCTGCCCGCCTCACAATTATTGCTCTCGCCCAGAATCAGCCTGCCATTGGTAGGATCGATCCAACCGGCACCCACCAGCGCGGCGTCAGGATGTGTATCAGCGCTTTGCAGATAGGCCTGCATGCCACGCTGGCAATCGCGCCCCACAATCCAGCTCAAAGTCGCCGCCTTACCATGCAGCAGGAGAGCGGAATCCATGACCTGGATCGATGACTGCGCTGGCCCACCCAGCAGCCAGATCTGCGTTCTAGGAGCGAGGATTTGCAGCCCACCAAACACCAGAAATACCACTACAGCCACAACGAGAGGCACGATAATCTTCGCCCATTTCAGAAAGCCCTCGCTCACAGAACTCCTCTTCTTACATACTTTTACCGCCGAATGCCATACAATCCACAAAACTATCCATATTCTTATTTTCAGTTAAGACTTTTCACAGGATCGACTCATGTAGAGATATTATACTACTGAAGCGATAGGAATGTTTTGGTCATCCTGGTATGTTTTAAGTAGTGGGGAATTCAGTATTCTGTTTGAAGGAGAACAACTTATGACACCACACGGCACAACTATAGATCGGCCAGCTAACAATCCAGTCGAACAGGGCAGGGAATTGTTAACTGTTCGCGAAGTTGCCCGCCAGCTTCGCGTTGATACAACCACCGTACGTCGTTGGATCAAAACGGGCGCTCTGGAAGCAGTCGCGCTGCCACATCGCGGCAAAAGACAGGGCTATCGTGTGAAAAAACAGACAATCGACGCCTTACTCGCCAGCACTACGCAGTAATGCCGCATACCAGCCCCGATAAAAGGGGAGAAAGGTATGTTGCACCAGGCGGCCAGAACAGGATAATGCATCGTCATGAGCTCTACAAGATAGAAGACCATTGCATTTCACCATGCTTCATTCACGACCATCAGGCGAATGAAATGAGAACAATGTGTGAAAAGTCCTTGCATTATCTTACCCAATTCGCTATACTTGGTACAGGAAAGGAAACCTGAACACATGGCAGGGAAGCCCCTTCACCTGAACCACAGCGCCCAGCCCCCCAGAAGCCACCATCCGCCCCCACATCATCGCCTTTCTCCACCGGCAGTTTGCTCCACCTGTTTTGTCACGCTACCCTCATTTGATGATGCCGTATGCCATTTTCATGAGTAGAATACGCTCTAAGGATTGATCGATGCGCTGCATACTCAGACGACCGTTCTGCAGGGCTTTCTTTAGAGCAGCTTCTACACTGGCCACCTGGGCTACCGTAAATGGCCCCTCGATCAGGTCATTACCAGCAATGATCGAGAGTACAGAGGCTTCGCCGATACTCCAGCGCGAGCTAATCCCCTCCATATAAAGGCCATCGGTAATAACGACACCATTATAGCCAAGCTCGCCCCGCAGAACCCCGTCGATTGCTTTGGGCGACAGTTCAGCCGGCATTGTTGGATCAATGGCAGACGCCAGTACATCGGTGGACATGATCATGGCGGGATGCTTCTGCTGGATCAGGCTTTTGTAGGGCGCGAGATCGAGCTTCTCCAGATCGGCCTTGCTGCGATTCACAGTGGGCAACCCAAAATGCGGATCAGAGGTGATAGAGCCCAGGCCGGGAAAATGCTTGAGCGTGCCGATGACACTATTCCGCTGCAGACCATCCAGGTAGGCTCCCGCATAGGTTGACACACTCTGCGGATCTCGCCCAAACATGCGCGTGCCCAGCACCGGAGGGTCAACCGTTTGTACATCCACAACAGGCGCCAGGTCCGCATTGATGCCCAGTTCCAGCAGCCATTGCGCGGCCTGCGTCCCCTGCTGCTGCGCCATCGTGGGAGTACCACTCGCCGCCATCTCCTCAGCAGAAGGGAGGGGACCGTGGAACTTATAGAGGCGATTGACCAGGCCACCCTCTTGATCGGTAGCAATCAGTAGAGGAATGCGGGCATCTTTCATTGCCTGGCTAGAGGCGGCTTTGACATTGGCCGCAATGTTATAAGGCGCATCAAAATTATGATTCACCTCCTGGAACATAAAGCCGCCCACATGCTGCTGTGCGATCATCGTTTGCAAGTCGGCAGTATAGCCCTTGCCGACATACTCGACCACAATCAACTGCCCCAGCTTCTCCTCCAGCGACATCCCTTGAATCAGCTGCTGCACCCCGGTCAATTGCTGGCGCAATACCGCCTCCGACATAAGAGCGGTGGCATCTGATTTAGGAGACACGGGTACGCTGGCCGAAGTCGGAGAGGGTGTCGCCGCGCTGCCCCCAGGGTTACTACAGGCAGTTGCCAACAACATGACACAGCAAAACGCAATATACAGACAATGAGAGATCTTCTTACCCTTTACTTTTCCGCCTGGTATCATTTTTCACTCCCACGAACCATAGGTTTCCCCATCTTTATGTACTAACGTCTAAGGTATTATTATCAATTCGAACAAGGCCATAGTTACAACTGAACAGGACATTTATCTTACCATAACATGTCAGCCATATTTCCGCCAGAATTGATCCCCCACAAATGACCGTGTCCGCTGTCTTATCAGGTGATATCAGATTTTTACCAAAGGTCCTATCTATAATTTCCTGATTGTATCAGTAGTTAGCATATATTTTCTCTATTACAGCATTATGCAGCTCATATTATGTAGTAAACCAAAGAAAAACAGGAGGGAGACTTGATGGATCGGCAGACATTCAGTAGGATAGAACGATCTCTGGCATGTATTGCGGGCATCTTCAATCTTGGCGTGGGCATCGCTTTCTTCTTCTTGCCGGAGCTACAATGGCCAGTCTGGCCCACGTCTATTCCAGCCGTGCTCACCCGCTTTATTGGCGCGATCATTCTGGGCAATAGTGCCGGCGCGTTTCTGCTCGCTACCGAGCGCGAGTGGGAGCGCGTACGCCCCCTGGCACTGGTGGCAGCTGTCTATGGCACGCTGGTAGCTCTGGGTCTGCTCTATCACCTGCTCTGGCTACATGCTCAGACCGTTTTCTGGTTCTACTTTCTCTTCGATATACCATTCCTGGTCGTTTTCTATGCCCTGTTCATTTACCACGAACTAATACAGCGTCCAACCAGGCAAAAAAGGGATGCTATAGATCTGAGAAGCAATGCAGGCACCATTCGTTGATCCTTCACTCACACTAGAACAACTCACAGCGTCCCTGCCACTGATGGGGCGCGAGGGGGAGATACAGCTACTGCACAATCTCCTGGATACCGTGTCCGGCGAGCAGCCCGGCGCACGAGTCCTGACCATAAACGGAGAGATCGGCGTTGGCAAAACACGCCTGCTGGCAGAATTATATGAAGCAGCCCGAAGACGCTCCTTTACTGTACTGGAAGCCAGTGCCTATGAAGCCAGCCGCCTGTTCCCCTACTTCCCGTTTATAGAGGCGCTGCGCCCTGTACTGAGCAGCGCCAGCCCGGAACAGCTGCGCCGTTACGTGGGCCTCGCTGCGATAGCAGGAGACTACACGCTGCTGCCCATCACTCAGCAGGCGAGAACATTAAGCAGGCTCTTTCCCGAACTGCTTTCCAGGCTGCATCTCAAAACCGAACGAGGCACACAGGAGCTATTGACACCCGCCCAGGAGAAATTTCGCTTGCTCGACGCTATCGCTACCTTACTGGAGCGCATGGCACTTGAGCAGCCAGTTCTGCTGAGTATCGATAACCTGCAGTGGGCCGATAATGCCAGCCTGGAATTGATGCTCTACCTGACTGTTCGCCTGCGCACCAGTCGCGTCGCCCTGGTGGGCACCACTCGCCCACCGCGCGTCAGCAATGACCTGGAGACTACAACCAACGCAGCAACAAAGGCACTGGCTGAACTGGTACATAATGGGCTGTTGCTCCTGCTTCCCCTTGGTCCACTCGACGAGGTTGCAGCCTCGCAACACCTGCGGAACATCCTGCCGGGCCACATTGAACCCGATGCCGTACACACTCTGTTGGAGCGTTCAGAAGGCAATCCCTTCTTCCTGGAAGAGCTGGTACGCGCGCTCACTTTCTCGCGGCAGCTCGTGCTGCGTGGTGGCACATGGTCCATTGCCCGCCCAGGCAGCCTGAAGTTGCCCGAAAGCATCGTACTGGCAGTAAAGCTCCGTCTGCAGGGATTGAGTGCAGACAGCCTGGATCTGCTCAGCACAGCAGCACTTTTCGGACGTATTTTTCCGGTCGAGCCACTGGCGCGCGTGCTGGAACAGAGCGAGAATAAATTGTCCCTCCTGCTTGAGGAGACACTTCAGGCATCTATCATCGCCCCTTACGAACCAGAAGAGGGAGAGAATCCAGGCCGTGAGTGGTCACGGGAAAGCGAGTTCCAGTGCTACCTGTTCTGCCAGAGCATTGTCCAGGAAGTATTGCAAATGGCGGTTTCGCCCCAGCAGCGCCGCCTTCTGCACGGAGCCATTGGAAAAGCCCTGGAGGTTGGCTATGGAACTGAAGCTGGCAGTCACGCAGCGGAATTGGCACGCCACTACGCCCAGAGTAACGAACATGAGGCAGCGCTCCACTGGAGCCTGCTGGCGGGAGAAGAAGCTATGCGCCAACAGGCACAGCGCGAAGCAATCAATCACTTTCTGCGAGCGATCAAGCTACTTACCACGAGGGAAAACAGCGAGGCGTCACTAACCGAACTGCATCTCACCATCGGCAGTCTCTGGTCCACACTCGGCGAGCTTGAGCAGGCTTTGCGCTCATTCCAACAGGCACTGGAAGGCCTGCAGCGAATAGAAGAACCTCCGCCTCTGCTGCAGGCTCGCGCCAATCGCCTGATCTCCGATGCCTACCGCATGCAGGCCCGTTATGAGCTGGCGCGGGCACATTTACAGGCCGCCAGCGCCGCATTTGAGCGGCTAAAGCAGCACAAAGAACATGCGGAACAGGTTTTTTCGCTTTTCCCGCCATCCGAGCAAGTCGGCACGGCTGAGCAGATACTGTTCCTGCAATCGCGGGCGCTGCTCTCGCTGATGCTCAACCAGCCGAATGAAGCAGAGCAGGCGCTGTGGCAATCGCATAGCATCGCCACCACCATCGGCGACAGGAATGATCAGGCATTTGCAATGCACATGATCGGCTGGACACTGGGCTGGGGGGACCGCATTCATGAAGCCATACGCTTGCTGAAAGGAGCCAACGATCTGTACATTGCCATTGGCGATCCCTTCCGCGCCACCCTGGGCGACCAGGCACTGGGCAGCATTTACCAGGTGACCGGAGATATGAAACTTGCCAGGCAGTATACAGAGCAGGGCCTTGAACGCACCCGGCGCTATGCTCTGCGCCCGGCGCTCGGCCTGCTATACTGGAACCAGGGAACCATGGCGTTGCATCAAGGCGACTGGGAGAACGGAGCAGCCTATCTGCAACAGGCGCTGCGCGAGGCTCACGCGACCAGCAACGCTCGCCTGAAGCCACTGGTGTTGCAGGCACTGGCCGAGCTGCAATTTAAACAGGGAAACTGGCAGGAGGCCGAACAGTTTTTCCTGGAAGCAATCCAGGCCGGCACGGATACCGAATGGCGTGTCAGTACACTGGCGCTCTATGGCCATTTTCTCGCTGTGACAGGCCGCAAAACACTGGCGCTGGCACAGCTGGATCGCGCGGCTGCACTGCCAGAGCCGCCGGGCATCAGCGGCCACTTCTACCTACCCTTCCTGGCCGAGGGCTACCTCGACACTGGCAAGCAGGTCGCGTCTTATATAGCCCACCTCCGCTCCCTGCGCGGCTTCACCTACTACGGGACTTCGGTTGATCGCGTTCTTGGCGCAATTGCCGCTCATGTGAACGACTGGGATACGGCAGAACAGGCTTTTGAGGAAGGTCTGCTGCACTGCCAGCGCTCTGGCAATCAGCCCGAAGAAGGGGCAATC
>JAFMRP010001284.1 GCA_017354095.1 Ktedonobacteraceae bacterium | reverse complement strand
GCTCAGCAGCGCCCGTGCCTGACCAGCCGTGATATTGTCAACGGGCACGCGCAGATGCGTGATGACGGTGAGCGGGCTGGCACCGATAGAGGCGCCAGTGTAACCCGGAGGCAGTTCGCCGAATGTGAGGATGAAATCGGGTGCAGAAGTATGCGAAGGCGCCGTTGTAACGCCTGGGACGCCAGCCACGCCTCGCAAGCGTTGGACGACGGTTCGACCCAATACGGGCGGTATCGTCCCATCGGGGTAGAGCGTGCCAGTTCGCCCAGGCGCGAACGGCTGTTTGACAAAGGGCCAGCGTGTGATCGCTTGAGCGCAGCCAGCTAGCATAGCAGCCACCGCGGCCATCAGCACTTCGCGCCGGGCGAGCCGCCTGCAAAAGGACCGCGTTCTCGTAAGTGCCCACAATACTTCACGCGCTCTCGCATTTTCCCGGCGTGGTGTTTGTGCCCTCCACAACCTCTCCATATCGGGATCTTCATGCATCGGCCACCTCCTGACATCTTAGATCTCTCTTCAGATACCAGCACCTCACCTCCCAACGTCGTCCTTCTACTTGCCCTATCGTCTAAACAGCCCCCTGCCAGGAGGATGCCTGGGGAGAAGTGCAAAATCGGAGAAGTTTTTCTCCTACAGAGGGTGTACACTGTTTTTGCTGATCAGATGTTGCGTAGAATTAGCATCCGCAAAGATTGGAGAACTCTATGGGAAAAGTCATGTTTGGCCTTTCGGTCTCACTGGATGGATTTATCGCTGATAAAAATGATGACGTCTCAGAGGTCTTCGCCTGGATGGGGAGCGCTATGGAACAGTTCCACGAAATCGCGGGCGATTCACTCAACGAGACTGGGGCGGTCATCATGGGACACAGAAGCTTCAATCAGATTGATGGTGAGCAGGGATGGATAATGCCTGATGGCACGCGTCTCCCCTGGCCGGTGATTGTTTTGCAATCGCAAGCGCGGGACCCCGTGAAAAAGAGCCACACACACTATCACTTTGTCACAGACGGCATTGAAAGTGCAATCGCGAAAGCCAGGGAGCTCGCGGGCGAGAAGCATGTTGCACTCCACGGCGCAAGCTCCGTCCAGCAAGCCTTGAAGGCGGGTCTGCTCGACGAATTCCACATGAGCGTCGCCCATGTCCTGCTGGGTGAGGGCGTCCGTCTCTTCGATCACCTGGGCTCAGAACCTGTCCGCCTGGAACACATACGAACGCTGGAGACACCAGGAGCAACCCACCTCTCGTTCCGCGTGGTGAAGTAAAAAAAGCGCGCGGGAACATGTTCCCGCGCGCTGTCTGTATGAAATGTATCGGCCACTTCCAGTTTCGTGTCCCATATTAGCCGACAGCTTGCTCTCCTACTACCGGGTAGTGAGCTTCGGCAAGGGCCGTCTTCATCTGCTCCACCGAGATCTGTTGCGGCTCATAGCGTACGTGCACCACCTTTGAAGCAATATCTGCGGAGACAACGACAACACCTGGCAAACCTTGCAGCACGGTCGTGACCTTCTTGACGCACCCGTTACAATTCAGGCGCTGGAGCATTAGACTGGCTTCTTGTTCCATTGCTTGTGCCATGAAGAGAGGCTATCCTTTCCCACGTTTTTGATTTCTTCGTGCAGCAGCCGAGCACCTGTTACGAGGCATTTCCCTACCACCACACCTTCAATCCTTATTGACCAATCCCCTTATATCATAGCATAGTGTACGATCCTGCCCGTGTCTATACGGAAATATCCCTATCTCTCAACCGAGACAGCAGCCAAAAGAGACGGCTTGCGCCGTCAGGCCACAAGCCGTCTCTTTCTCACTCATACGACTATACGAAATTCCCACGCGTCGCAACGGGACCGGTATAAGCCCACGCTCTCGGTGGTTGCGAGGAATCTCCACCTTCGCGCAATAGCATCGCCTGGTCTGGCGAGAAGCTCACGCTCAAGAGGGGTTCCTGATACGCTATCGAGGCTCGATAAACTGCCCTGCGAGAGGATCGACGATGCTCAACCTCAGCGGGCATACTATCAAGGTGCGCCTCAAACCGCTCCAGGAGATCTCCAACCTGGGACTCCGCCGCTGCTTCATCCACCAGAATCACTTCTTGCCAGTGAGAACAATCCCCCTCATCAACCGGCTGCGATACCGCGATGATGATTTGACCGGCAAGATGAGCGTTCTCA
>JAFMRP010000027.1 GCA_017354095.1 Ktedonobacteraceae bacterium | reverse complement strand
GGCTGTGCCCCCGCACTCTTTCCTCCCCTTGCGAGCCGCCGCAGGCGGCGAGAAGTAAGCTTCACCTCATATCTACAGGGTAGATTTTACTTATCCCCAACCTGCGCCACCGCAGCAGCACCCCGCATACGCAGAGCAAAAAGCAGCAGACCCAGCAGAATACTCAAACCCATAATAGGCGTGAAAATTCTCTCCAGGTCACGCATCTCCGAGATTAAAGCAAAGAGAAACCCGGCCAGGCCAATGTTCATACCCCAGAAGAGTATATCCTCAGCCCAGGGCCACAACGAGCGGCGCTCCTGCGTCATCGCGTGCAGTAGCCCAAAGATGGCATTGGTCATAACGCCCACGAAAATCGAGTGATCGAGCGCGAGAAGCAGCCCCGGCGCATCAGTCGCCGGATCCTTGACAACACCAATAATGAGGTTAACAATCATATAGACGGTCAGGCTAATGTTGAAAACCACAAAAAGCACACTCATGGCAAAGAAGCG
The DNA here is from genome assembly GCA_017354095.1 of Ktedonobacteraceae bacterium. Classification (GTDB taxonomy): domain Bacteria; phylum Chloroflexota; class Ktedonobacteria; order Ktedonobacterales; family Ktedonobacteraceae; genus Bu33. The sequence continues at coordinate 14,455 of JAFMRP010000027.1, read as the reverse complement.
CCCGCTATTGTGACCCAGCCAGTTGAGACGCAGCAAACGGGGAGCAAAACGTACTATATAAATCAACACACCAATAACAGAGAAAAGCAGGTTGACCATCTGTAACGGCACCAGATTAAAAAGGAAACTCGCGCCAAGAGCCAGACCAGCCAGGAAGAAAAGCGTGATCTGGACCAGGCCCAGCCAGGAAATCCGCGCTCGCTCCGGCATCAAACTCCATTCAGAGAGCGCCATGCCGATCAGCACAAGATAGCCTGCAACCATCGTCGAGGCATGCGCGGGAACCCCACTACCCGGCGGGAGAAGCAGACTGCCCAGCGCAAATTGAAACTGGAGCAGCACCCCAACCAGCCCGGCCAGCAGCAGCGTCACCAGCGATCCCAACACAGCCAGCTGCGCGACGCCAGGCCGCATACTACTACTTCGGGCAACCACCCAGCCCAGGTAACCTACAATGGCCACCAGCACCAGCACACCCAGAGCCGAACGAGCAATATAGCTGCCCGCGAAACCCGGTATACTGCTGCTCCAAAAAGCCAGCACATACAACGGAACAGACACAGCCGTAAAGAGACAGAGCCAGCGCATAAAAGCCTTCCCTCTCCCACTCACACCACTGCTGGCACCCTCACCAAAAAGAAAAAGACTGATCGAGAATACACTGAGCGTAATCCAGCCAAGCGTCCCGGCATGAACATGCGTAAGCAAGGTATTATGATCAAGTTTCACAATACGCTGCCCATTAAGAATACCAATACCAACCGTAAGAAGGAATATAATCATAGCGGAAGCCAGGAGAATCTTGATCTCGCTGCCCCATGGACTTTTTCGTGCATCCCATCGCCAGGATGTCGAGTCTTGCTGCAGAGCCATTTTCTATTTGTTCCTTTCTAGATCACAGAAAAGCGATGTTATATCATATGCACCTCCATCGCCCACTATATCAACGCCTACAGCTAAGGCTTTTGACGCACGTAAAAACCATGGCTTCCACACAGAAACAACAATAGAGGCCTTCCCAGAAGGGAAGGCCTCTATTGTTGCTCTTCTCTACTATTGATCACGAGTGGCCAAAGAACCAGGCCGCCGCGAAAACCAGCGCGCCACCACCAACCACCTGCGCCATCGAGAGCCACCAGCTCGTACCAAAGAAACGATGGCGAATAGCGGCAATCACAATCAGCTCAATACCAACCACCAGGTAAGCCACCCACAGAGCAAGATTGATATCAGTAATCAGAAAGGGCAGCGTATGCAGCGCGCCCCCAATAAACGTCATCCCCCCGGTAATCGCTCCTCGTACCACCGGATGACCGCGCCCGGTAAGCACGCCATCATCAGATAGCGCCTCCGAAAAGGCCATGCTGATGCCCGCGCCCGTCGCCGCCGCCATACCTACCAGGAATGCCGCAAAAGGATTTTTTGTCACAAACGCGGTCGCAAATATAGGAGCCAGCGTCGAGACCGACCCATCCATCAAACCCGCCAGTCCCGGCTGCACCACCCGCAGGAGAAAACGGCGCGACCTCTCCTCGGCACCTTCGGATCTCCCGGCGGCAGCGTCTCCCTCGCTCTTCTCTTCTTTCTCCGCTTCCTCGAGTTTCTTCGCTGCCGACGCCTCGCTACTTTCCGGCTCGCTGGCGGTCTCACGGGGCGTATCTGTGATCCCCTCCACCGCCACATCTGGAATCGTCACCGGCTGAATTGGCATATCATCATCCAGTTCCTCAGAATCTAGTGGCTGCGAACCATGGCCCCAATTCCTTGCCATCAGGTTTCCTCCCGCTCTTGATTTAAGTCCATCGCGCAAGTTCTCCTCATAATAGAGGAGCATCATCATCTAACACTGGCCCCTTTAACTATATGATAGTATACCACAAAGTTGCAAAATAGACAAATATAATATATAATATTAGGGTAGCCTAACATTTGAGGGGATGCACAGATGATAATCGCACTTTCAGAGACCGAGCAACACTACCTAAAAACGATCTACCTCCTCCAGAAGGAGACAGGGCAGGTTACAACGCGCCAGCTGGCAGAACGCCTGGGTATCAGGCCAGCCTCCGTTTCAGCAATGATCAAGCACCTGGCGGAAGACGAAGAGGGCGCCTACGTCGCCCACACTCCCTATCAACACATCGAACTCACCGGGCGCGGCAGATCGGTCGCCATCGAACTGGTACGCCATCAACGCCTCCTGGAACTGTTCTTTGTCACCACGCTCGATATGCCCTGGGATGAAGTGCGCGCGGAAGCCGAGCGCCTGGCCCCAATCATCTCGGAAAACCTGGAAGAATATATCGCGAAGAAATTAGGCAATCCCTCACGCGATCCACACGGCGACCCGATCCCAACACCCGAAGGCGTAATCGACGACGCCGACGATATACAATTCAGCTCGCTGGATACCGGCACACGCGCGCTCGTGGTACGCGTCCCCGATGACGAGCCGGAACTACTTCGCTACCTCGCCTCGCTGGGCATCACTCCCGGCTCCTGGATTACGCTGGAAAATCGCGCTCCCTATGGCGATATCCTGATGGTACGCTCCAGCACAATAAGCCAGCCCCTGGCCGGCGAAATCGCTCGCCAGATCCTCGTCAGCGCCTCCAGCTGCCAAAAACCATAAATACAAAGTAAAGCCTTCTCTATAGACAATAGTAGACAGACAGCGGATGAGACCCGTAGGCCAACTCTGCCATCTACTGACCCAACTGAACTCCAGTGCAGTGACTCGCTTGCAGCCCTCGGCTTGAGCAGAGGGAGCCCGCAGGCTCCTCACCGGACCCTACAAACCTGCCCTTGCCTCTCCCCTACCCCTGGCTCCCTTGTACCTCCATCATTTCTCAAACCTCTTGCGGGTGATTCCTTTCCGACTGCCTGACCGAAGGTAGCCGCGCCAGCGGCGTTGGCAGTCGGAATACAGAGGACAGCCACCTCACTCTTCCCCCGCGACAATACCAGCCGCATACTTCCAGGAAACCATCTCTGGTCCATGCGGCTCATCACGAAAGCGATAATCATGCTTACGTATCAGCTCGCCTAACTGCTCATCCAGGCGTTGCAGGCAGAGCAACTGAGCGGCACGCAGCTTCGCCAGCCAATCTCCCGCCACCTTCGCCTCACTGGCCTGGCGAAAATGTTCCAGGCAGAGTCCATGCGAGGTGCTAAAACGCTCGTAAAATTCCTCTTCGAGCAGCGCCCGTCGCAAGGTATGAATGTAACGCTCCTCGGCCTTGACCTCAGATCGACAGGCAGGACAGGAACCCTGCTCGCGTTTCGTCTCCTTGAGACGGCGAAATCGCCCCATCACTGCTTCACCCTGCTGCAATCGCTCAACCGTATCAGAAATAATATCACGATAGGCCTGCGCCAGCTGCAGACTGGCACCCATACGCGCTAACTGCCACGTATGACGATGGCAGAAGCCACGCGCGCGCCGCAGTTCCTGGCGCACCCCCACATCGGTAAATAACTCATACTTCCAGTGTTCCAGATAGCGGCTCGTATTCTCCAGCACCAGGCGACAGATGACACAGCCATCCCGAGCACACATATCATATAATGACTTATATTCTTGGGTGTTACGCATCGTTACAACCTTTTCACTACGCTGTTCGTCTAATTCATAGGCAAATGTATATATAGAGCAGACCTTCCAGCCATGAATCCATCTACAGATTACTACATCTTGCTCGGTGTTAATAGGGATGCTGCGCCGGACGAGATTAAAGCCGCCTTCAAAAGGCAGGCCTTAAAATATCATCCCGACGTATATAAAGGAGAGGATGCGCATGAACGCATGCGCCTGCTGCTGCATGCCTATCAGGTCCTGAACGATCCCCAGGCTCGCCGCGACTACGATGCTGGCCTCACTCCGCGCTCGCCTGCCGGGCGCAAGCAGGAAAACAGCGCCCCGCAAAAAACGAAGACGCGCCAGGGAGGACGCAACTTCGACTTTCCCACCTTTCACGATGGCCAGCCCCTGCGCGTCGACCTGGACGCCATGACCTATACGCTCACACCCAATGAGGCGCGCACCCTGGCCTATCAGGGCCTGCTGCGCGGCGTGGCACCGGAGACAGAGCAGCACCACTACTACTGCCACCGCTGCCACCATAACTGGCAGCCCGGCAAAAACGCTGCTCAAGCCGAACGCTGGGATGTACCTCGCTACTGCCCTCGCTGCGAGGCCGACGACTGGCCCGAATACCTGCTGCTGCGCTGTAGCCACTGCCACGCCATCTTCGAAAGCGAACAGATCCGCTACGCCGTCAGCGGCTATAGCTATAGCCAGAAACAGGACCTGGCCGCCCTCTGCCCACCATACGAACTATTCCCGCTCTGCCCAAACTGCCGCCGCTCGCGCTGGTGCCCGGCAGAAGAAGCACGCGTCCAGGAATTGCGGCGGCGTACCGAGCAGCGCGAAGCCATGTTACGCCTGGTGTGGATCGGTGTCGCGGTCGTTCTGATCGTCGCGGCGGGCGCGTTCATCCTGAGCAGCGGCTTCCACTAATGATTGACCGTCTCGACCTTCACAATGCTGGCTGCATCCCCATCAAAGACGACTTCAGCCTTCACCATCACATTATTGAGCTTCGGCACTATGCGCATATGAAAAAAGTCCAGGTCCACTTCCAGGTCCAGGGGAAAGCGAAACTCCTTCTTGCCCACCCTGATACTATACATCTTGTCAGAGCCGCTTACGCTGTTGAGCAGCCCCCGGTATTTTACAATATCCTGGTTCCGCACATCATCGCTATCGGCCAGTTGCAGCTGGGTAGCCTGAAAGGTTCCATCCGACATAGCTATCGTCTTCACCCTCACCACCTGGCCCACCGCCGGCCAGCTGCGATGAAACCCGTCCTGTCCTCTTATAACGCGCATCGGCAGCCCCTGCCCATCTGGCATACGCACCGTAACATTATCGCTATCCGCGCTTAACACAGTGCCTACATACTCAATCGAACCCGCGACGCTGGCCGCGCCATCCGTTGAAGCACTGGCAACCGCAGGTGTTGCAGTTGGATCGATCTCAGCTGCCCCTCCCGTGGCTACCGTATAGCTATCAACGCCAACCTGCCTCACCTGCAACGTCAATGACCTCCCCTGGTTGGCCCCCATCACGCTCACCTGCTCATCCGTCAAACCACTGACGGTCAGGCGCTGGCCATTCACCACCAGAATCGCGCTATGCTCCCGCACATTCACCGACTGAATAGTGCCGCTGATATACATATTGGTATTCCCATTCACTGTGGAAGTGCTCGGATTACCCAGCATATTCAGCCCATCAATCCCCTGGCAGGCACTCACCAGCAACATCACAACACAACCACTCACCCAAAAAGCCACTATAGATAAAACCTTTCGCACCCTGACCTCCCACTTATCTAGCGTTCCACTACCCTTCAACAACATCACCCCTGGCACGGTTTCCCACTGACGCTCTTTCACAAATGCCCCCACCGTATTGGTGTTTAGACTAAATTCTTGTGAAGCCAGATGGGGAGTGGCTTCATCCGATTTTCTGAAAAATGGCGTTGTCCCGCTCTCCAGGCCGTTTCATGCGAAAATAGTCTAAACACAAATTTCACAAATGCTCCCCCCACCGTAGGGACCTGCATTAGCGCGTCCAGTGATTTATCACTGTATATGCTGTAATGACATTACATATTCTATAATGCTATTTCTACAAAAATTGCCAGATGATGTTTTGCAACGAGAACGCTGGCAATACTCTCATGCTTTATATTACGCACCAGATTCACATCCCGTTGCAAAATCACCAATAATGGCAAAACGCAAAATATATTTCATAAAAACATTCATAACAACGAAAACATCAATATAACTTCTCACACCTTGAAAATATCGCAAAAATGTTCTATAATAAAAGAACAGTAATTAAAAGGTCATATTATCCTCCATATTTGATTATCAAATTTCATCACTGGAGGTCCCTATGCACCTGGCTGGCCCACTCCCTGGCACACACAATCCCTCCTCCTATCCCCACATCAACACATATCAATACCCATACACCACCGCCAATCCACATTCACATCAATCAATACAAAACTCGCTCAACCCGCCTCTGGAGCGGCTGTGTCGCATGTGTAGGATCTGTGTAGGATTTGTGTCGCATTGTGTAGGATCTAAATCGGCCTCCCAGGCGGCTGTGTCGCATTGTGTAGCATTTTGGTACGAGTTTTCGCAAAACGCCATTTCTCCCTTAATCCAGCGTATAACACCTCTCTACCCACCCCTGATGACGTTCAAAAATGTATCACAGTCCATAGACAGCGAAAGGGAAACCATAGGCTCACCCTCCCACCCACTGACCCACCTCAACTCCGGTGCAGTGACTCGCTTGCAGCCCATCGCTTATGAACGTTCACTATTGAAGGGCGTCTACGAGCAACGAATGGAAACCCGGAGGCAAACCTTGTCACCCGTTGACCCAACTGACCCTCAGTGCAGTGACTCGCTTCAGCGAGAGCCCGGAGGCGACCAACCGAACCCTACGAACTTCCCTCTGTCTCTTTCCTCACCCCCACGTCCATATTCTCCGCTCTTTATACTTCCTCAAATCACTTTGAGATCACCTGTGAAGGGTTGTGAAAGGGCTGTGAAGGGTTTGGTGAAGGGTTGCATCGGCCTCCGGAGCCGTGTGAAGGGCAACTCCTTTCCGATCGCCTGACGAACACCGTTCGTAGACGCGCAGCGTCGTTGGCGATCGGAATACAAAGGGGTGAAGGGTTCCAGTACGGGTTTCGAGGGACCATCCATCTGGACCAGAGGGCGCGAGAAAATCCCGCACCCATTCTTGAGAGGAGAGCACCAACTACCATGTTAGTAGCGCGCATGCGGCTTAATCTCAGCCCACTTCTCTTTATAAACCTTGATCAGATTCTCCACCAGTTCCTCGCGCCGGTCATACAGGCGCTTCAAAGGACGATGCTCGCACTGGTCCAGCACATAGGCCGTCAGCAGCGGCAGCGTCACCGTCGAATCAACATAGCACACAATTGCGTTGGGCAACTGCTCAGGATCAACCTTGCCCCACGTCACCGCCTCCTGCGGGGTAGCGCCAGAAAGACCACCGGTATCGGGACGGGCATCGGTAAACTGCACAAAGTAATCATGCCCCTTCTCCTCCAGACCCAGGATCTCCTGCAGCTGCGGCTCCGTCTGCAAAGCAAAATTCTTGGGACTCCCGCCGCCAAAGATAACCACAGCACTCTCTCCTTCACTCTCCCGCTTGGCCTCATAAACAATCGCCGTCGTCTCCGTCACGTCCGCCTCCGGGTCAAAGCCAACCTCGAAGCCATCGGCCACCCGCAGCGCCGCAACATTCATCCCAATCGTCGAATCACCCGGGCTGGAGGTATAGACCGGTACACCCGCCAGATGAGCAGCAGAGAGCACCGAGCGATAGGGCGTCTGCAGCAGGCGCTCGCGCTCAAGCGTATAGCGCCCCAGCCGGTAGTGCAGTTCGGCGGAGGGCATGCGATGCTGGAACTCAGGCTGCTCCAGGCAGCGATAGAGAAACGCGTCCGTCTCAAACAGCACTTTCTGATCCATCAAAATATCATAAATACGAATCACCTTGTCGCGGAACAGCGCCGTATCATCCGCAAAGGGGCTGCCACGATACAGTTCGTGTCCCAGCGTGCGATGCATATCATGATACAGGTTAGCACCCGTCGAGACGATCCAATCCACAAAGCCAGCCTCAATCAGAGGCACTACCGCCGCGTACCCCAGACCAGCAGGAGTCAGCGCTCCCGACAGGGTCAAACCCACAGTGACATTGGGCCGCAAAATCTTTTGCGCCATCAGGTGGCATGCCTCGCGCAAACGCGCCGCGTTATAAGCCAGGCAAAAATTATCGATGAAATCCGTCACGCTGAGCTTCGGCGCGATGGGCTGTGGATTCAAAAGCTTGCTAGAGGACATGGATACTTTTCTCTTTCTACTATTAGAACAGACGCGAACGGCATGAGGATCTCGTTCACATCAATTGATAAAATACGAAGCTGCCCCTGGCCGGCATCCGGCACACAGGCCATTAAATGGAAAAGCAGTATGTACAATAAGCTGCATATCTACATCACATGAGATATTAGATATCATTGTAACACACAGGTAATCTAACCGCAACTAGATATTAGATAAAAATTCAATATACAAGCCGGCCCACAGGCCGCTCTGCACATTCACAACCCAAATCGCATGAAGGCTGCCGCGCAACACAAAGGCCAATTGCTCTCCCCTCACGGGTCCCGCCCCTGTGCATTAGTACAGGCAAGACACTGGCCAATTGCCATATGATCTTATCATGTCCTCATGCTACAGTGAAGACAGGAACAAGAAACCGCGCGGGAAAGCAGGCTATGAGAAGGCTGTTCTGTAGGGGCAAGGGGGGTGGGGCTGTGGGGCGGGGCCCTTGAGGTTGCCCTCAGTTCCCATTTCCAATACATCTCGTGAGATTGCACTTACATAGAAAAGAGGATCACCTTCATGGTCAGACATAACATCCAGGCCATACGCGTGTACCAGTACGGCGGACCGGAACAGCTCAAGCTGGAGCAGATCCCCTGCCCGGAACCACAGGCCAATGAGGTGCTGGTACGCGTGCACGCGACCGGCGTCTTACCCGCCGACTGGAAGTTTCGCCAGGGCTTTTTCCAGGCTATGATCCCGACATCCCTTCCCTACATCCCGGGCAGCGCCTTCGCCGGAGTAGTAGAGGAAGTCGGACCCGGCGTAACCACCCTCCAACCTGGTCAGGCCGTCTTTGGACGCAGCAACAACGGAGCGTACGCCGAGTATACAACTGCATCCATAGAGACACTGGCCCTCAAGCCAGAGGGCCTCAGCTTCGATGAAGCCGCTTCCATCTCAGGAGGTGCGACCACTGCCTGGATTGGGCTCTTTGATAACGGAGCGCTACAACCCGGTCAACGCGTCCTGATTCACGCGGCTGCCGGCGGTGTTGGCTCATTCGCGGTCCAGTTCGCTCGTCTGAAGGGCGCGCAGGTCATCGGTACTACCTCAACAGCCAATCTGGATTTCGTGCGCTCCCTGGGCGCGAAAACCGTTATCGACTATACGACAATATCATTTGAGCAGGTGGTGCATGATGTAGATCTCGTGCTGGACACAATCGGTGGCGACACGCTCCAACGTTCCATGAATGTGGTCAAACGTGGGGGCACGCTGGTCTCGCTCCTTGAGCCTCCATCCCAGGAGGCAGCGCAGGCACGCGGTATCCGCGCCATGAAGGCCGCTGCAGCGCTTCCTTTCCCCTCCAGCAGCCTCTTGCAGACCATCGCCGGGCTGATAGATCAGGGGCACGTCAAAGTCGCCATCGCGCGAACATTCCCTCTCCACGAGGCTCGCCTGGCTCACGAACTAAGCCAGACCGGCCACGGACGCGGGCGCATCATATTACACATCGCCAGCTAAATTCGAGGATTGTTTGCACCACAGAGGACCAACCCCCTACGAGGCAGCCTGGCTAACCTTAAATTTCACAACCTGGGCCAGCTGTGCATCGCTGCAGTCAGCCTTCGTACACCAGTAGAGCTCGGCAGAGCCATTCGTCGGCTCCTCGTAGGTCAGCCCAAAATACGCCACATTGCTCGGTGGGTCATGAGCCAGCTTATCCTTCGAGATCATCTTGTTATTGCTATACCAGAGCACCTGTATGTAGCCAGACCGCTTGTTAGAGTTGATATAAAACGTGACATAAATGCTCTGTTTCACCGCGAACGAGCTCGTAACATGTGTTGGCTGATAGTGTGCATCAATGCTGCTGGTCGTCTGCACATTTGAGAAAAAGGCCGCCATCGCTGGCACCACTCTCTTACCAGACGGGCCAACAACATTCGTAGCAGTATCGGTAGCCGTCGGTGTAGCCTTGGTTGTAGTGGTGGCCTGCATGGTGGTCTTTGCCGTTACCGTAGGAGCTACCTTGCCGGACAAAGCACCATCCCGATTGGAGAAAAAGACCGCGACAATCCCGCCGCCAAGCAGGATAACCAGCAACACGCACACAATTCCCACCATAGCAAATGGCGCTCGCGATTTGCGCTCAGGCTCCTCCACCGGCCAGGGAGCCTGCAGCCTCTGCGAAGTAGTCCTTCTCTCCCAACCTGTACCATTACCCGCGGGAGCCTCGTAACCCTGCGGGTGAGCCTGTGCGCCAGGACCGCCAGCCCACGGGTTCGCTGCCGCCTGAGTGAACGCCGCTGGCGCTTTCCCCGGTTCCGCAAGCCTCTCAGAAGGCGCTTCAGATGGACGATCAAACAGAAAAGAGGACGTGTCAGGATACTTCGCAGGTGGCTGCTCACGCGTCCAGGAAGCACCCGCCGGCCAGGGAAACGAGCCCTGCTGAGAAGCATCAAACGAAGCATCCGCCTGGGGACGGGTCATTTCTTCAAACAGGTGCGCTGACGTTTGTCTGTCCTGCTGATTAGTAGGCGAAAGACGCACCCTCCTGGCCAGAGGCGAGTTGCGCATCCGCTGCTCTGGAGCAGCGGGAGAAGGGGGTATAGCAGGCAGCGGATTTCGACAGAATGGGCAATAAGTCTGTCCCTGCGGAACAGACGCACCACATGTAAGACATCTCATCAATCACAAACCTCCCCTGATATGCGATACCCGATACCCACGCCAGGCGCTACCCTATAGTAAAATCAACGTGCTGCGCCAGCACTTTATCGGTGCAAGCCACAGAGCTTGCCCAATAAACCTCGACATAGGCCGGACCACTTCCCTGTATCACCGCCCACGAATAACCGCTGGTAGAGCCTGCTCCTTTGACCGGATTCTCATAGTGCGACACCCGCTGGCTATTCAAAAACCAGAGCAAACAGTAGGCTCCCGGCTTCTCGCTATGAATAGAGAATGTCACATATATTCTCTGGCCAGCTTTAAAGGTGGTCGTGGGATCGACTGGCTGCCCCCCGTTGACCGAACGGGAAGTCTTGGCATTAAAGATATACTGCTGTCCCGGATATTGCGTCTGTGTCGCGGTAGGTGATACCTCAACTGTTGCCGTAGGATCATCGGTAGGAGTAGCAGTCTGGGATGATGTACTCCCCTGCGTATTATTGCCGCCCTGCACATTACTGGTCTGCGGGCCGTTATTACCGATATGCAATCCCTGAGCCATGAAGAAGACCAGCAGCAAAACCAGGAAACCGGCCCCCAGACACAAACCGGCAACCGTCAGGCCGCGCCTGGGATCTTGCTGGTTATGGGGTCGTCCCGGCGGCGTAACAAACGGCCTGCCCCCCTGCTGAAAACCAGCCCCCGGCGCCATCGGACGAGCAGGTGGCAACCCACCCGATCGCATCGGCATAGGTGTATTGACCTGCTGAAACGGGCCCGGTCCACTACCGCTGGCGGGTGGTGCCTGCACAAAGCTTCCCCCACCACCCCATTGCTGGGCCACTCCCCCCTGAACACCCCCCGGCATGCCCTGTGATGCTGTCCCTTTAAGATTTATAGCCGCTCCACACTTCGGACAAGTGTTACGAGATGGAGATAGCGGAAAACCGCAATTAGCGCATCTCATATGAGAAAATCCCCCTTGTGATGATACGCCTACCCTGCCGTAGGTACGCTATACACTATAGCATAACTCCTTCAGCCCTACTACTTCAACGCTCCCCACGATGGCATGCCCCCGTTCATCAGGTGTTCGGAGAAGCCCGCGGTAATGCGCAAAAAGACGTAAGAATTCGGCCGATTGGCTACATTTTTGGCTGTCATATCACTGCCTTCCAGCGAGCTTCTCCAGCTCCATCAGACCCTACAAGATCCTCTAGAAGGAGATGATCATGGAACGTTTCTTCATACAGATCGTCACAGCGACCCTCCTCGCCACGATCAGTATCCTCCTCCTCAATGCTCTCACTATAGTAGTAAACTCTGCACGCACTATCGCAGGCACTCTCAACACCCGATTGGGCTACTGGTTCAAAACACAGCTCTTCACATGGAGTGGGCTGTTCTGGCTTGTCAATGGCGTGTGCATGCTCTTCTCTGCCCAAAATGCTGGCTATCTCTTCGGCATCTATGAGCCGCTCACCGGTTGGGCCGTCGGCCTGGTCCTGGATCTGCTCATCATCGTCTTCACCCAGTCCATGCTTCATGCACTCGCTCGCGGCGAAAAAGGGCGCGCAGCTCAGATCCTTGGGTTTATCTTTGCCTGCACACTCATCAGCTTTCTGGGCAACCTGGCCCATAATCTGCATGTACCCGCCAGCAATGCATTTACAGGTGTCTGGTTCGCGATCTTACTCCCCTATACCGCTTCGGTGATGCCCTTCTTCCTGGTGGCATTGGCCTGGGTCTCCGATCTCAAAGGCAATCCTCTGGAGACCATGGATGTGCGGCAGTACGAAGCACTGGAGCAGAAGCAAGCCGACTTTCTGCGCGTGCAAGTCGAACAGCGCGAGCAACGTGCTGCCTTGCAGGCCCACCTGATCGTTGTCGAGCAGATGGAACAACAGAATAAGCAGCTGCGGAAAAAGAAGTTGCCGAAAACGTTCCGTTGGTTCTGGGAGCAGCCAGCTGATGTAGAAACCGTGATCGCCACCGTGGCCACGCAGCTCAAAACGATGTTTGAGACTGACCTCAAAGCGCTGCACCAACACCAGGAAACGCTCGCGCAGCAGGGACAGATTGTGAAAACGCTCACCTCCGAGAGAGGTGCGTTCTCAACACTCCAATACCAGAAATGGACGTCTGACGGGCAGGTCACCGATGAAACGGAGCAACGCCAACACGTGATTGAAGGGGAAACGCTAAAAGCGTGTCTTCAAGAGCAGGCTGATGCACCTGTCAAACAGACCGTAGCTCGTGTGTTATCTGAGCAGCAAAGCCAGCAGCATACAATGGAGTTTCAGGACGTCAAACGCGATGTATTCACCAATGATGAAGAAGACGATGATTTGCCGCCTCTCTTACTTCTTCCTGCGCACAACGGCTCCCCATCTGCTGCAAACACGCCACTGTTATTCAAGGCAAATGAGGGCCTTTATCGGCATCGTGAAAGCGAGAGCATCGTGCCCGATACGCGTGAGAAAAAGGCGCACCTTTCAGAGGGAAAAGAGGCCGATTATTCCCATCTGATGCCAGAGGTGAGGGCACTTGCTATGCGGTTTCCTGGTCTGCAAACATGGCTGGATAACGGCATTCCTGCCACGGTATCAAAGCAAGACATTGTGGCCTTGACCAGGCTCTCGATTCGCACTATCAATCGAGCCACATTAGCACGTACGAAGAACCCGAATCGCTATCGCATTGCGTCCGTAATTAAGTGGCTGAAAACGGTACGTGTGTCAGGCACAAAGGCTTCCGTTGTAGGGGTGGCGAAAATGGTTGATCATAATGCTGTTGTTACTGGTCACATCGCCGCTTTTGAGGAGTAGGTCATGAGTGATAATGACGCAACGCTGGAGGCGAATACACTACCACCAAATTTTGTCCCTCTTGAAACCCCAAAGGATTGCTCTTCAAGCTTCGAATTGTGCTTGCTCGTTCCTCCACCAGATCCTGCAAGCACTGACGACGCTCCTCTTTGCAGGGGCGACGGGTGAGCAAGGCGAGAGACCATCCATGTGCTGGCATGCAAGTCCTGCTGCTCGTCTGCGGTGTTGGCGTTGATGGAGGGCTGGTTCCTCCTCCAACGCTCCTAGCTCTGCGGAAGTGGAGCGAGCTCACTTCAGCGGAAGAACGGCGAAGCGCTGTTCTTGGCGTTCTTCTCTGTGTTTTTGCAACACAGCCCTGCGCAGAGCATTCCCCAAAGAAGGGCAAGATCCGAGAAGTTTTTTTCGGGGGAAATGAGTAAGCTTGTGGTGAAGAAATACTCACGCATGCTCTGGAGGGATTATGGGAAAAGTGATTGTTGGTGCCACCGTGTCACTAGATGGGTTTATGAACGACCGCAATGGGGATATAAGCTGTCTGTATCCCGATTTTGAAGCGTTGCGAAGCACAGCGATGTTACAGGAAGAAATACAGATGACCGGGGCGGTGGTCATGGGCCGACGTTCCTACGACATGGGCGAGGGGGATCTCACAGGGTATGAATATCAAGTGCCAATCTTTGTCCTGACGCATGCAGTTCCAGAAAAGGGACCCAAAGGAGAGAACAACCAGTTGACGGTGACCTTTGTCACCGATGGCATTGAACGTGCTCTTGAGAGGGCAAAAGTCGCCGCAGGTGACAAACAGGTCACGGTGGTAGGTGGCGCGAATACCGCCCAGCAATGTCTCCAAGCCGGACTGGTTGACGAGATCCATATGGGCATCGTTCCTGTTCTGCTTGGAGAAGGTCTTCGCTTTTTCGAGCTTGGAGCCCATGAGCAAATGGAATTGGAAAGAACGAGGGTGTTTGAGTCTCCAACGAGAACCGATCTTTGGTTCCGTG
>JAFMRP010001283.1 GCA_017354095.1 Ktedonobacteraceae bacterium | reverse complement strand
GCTGCACCTGTGCGAGATCCGCGCGCACTGGGAGGACACGCCCCTGCGGCAACGTGGTGTACAGCGATTGCAGCGACTGATTCGCCATACGGCAGGGATCTACGGTTTTCTCACCACCCTGACGCGTCAGGCACGAACACAAGGACACACGCTGGCCTGGTGGGAAACGGGAGCACGGTGTGCGCGACGCTATCATTATCAGGGGGCGTGGCATAACCTGCGACCGGATGCCCTCTTTGAGTATCAGGCTCAGGAGCATTGCCATCGTGTCTGGCTCGAATGGGACGAAGGTTCCATGCGACGCAGCCAATTGCAGACAAAGCTAGAAGCCTATGCAACGTATGTACGCTCGCGGCAGTGGTATGCCGAAGCACCGCGATTACCGCTCCTCATGTTTGTTGTGCCCGAATACGATCAAGAGGTGCGTGTGGCTGAGATCGTGCAGCGTGTCCTGGGAAAAACATCGATGGTGGCCTATATCACCACCGCTGCTCTGCTGACGCAACGAGGACCACTATCTGAAATCTGGAAGTTAGTATTGCCCACTGCTGAGAGCAAGCATGACGCACATCGTGTTTGCTGGATCTGATGTACGTTAGTTAAACGACAAAAACAACTTCTGCCGTTTGAATTATCACCTGCTACAATCCCTACAGAGACCCATTGGCTGAAACTGATGCGCACGACAAGACTATGGACGGGTCTGATACGCACAGTTTCACCACCCTGGTAGAAAAGTCGCCTGACTGTTGACATGTTTAGAGCAAGATGCTATTCTCTATGCAGATCAACGAAAAGCTCCTTCATTCTCATCTTCAACTCTCTCCTCTGGAAGAGTTCTCCTCTCTTTCCTTCTCATCAAAAGGTGTCTTCATTCCAAAAAGTCACATAGGGCGCCTCAAGTCACTCGTGGACCTATATTTTCCGTCGTTCATATGAGCCTGCCTGAGCACATCAATCGTGACGTTGTTGACCCGTGAAACATCCTAAAAAGGACGGCCTTATGTCTGAAATGCAGGAGAGATTGTTCCTCTTATGGCGCAATCGTGATTATCTGCTCTTAGTGAGTGGCCAAAATATCTCGCGGCTTGGCACTGGTATCTCCCAACTCGCCTTTCCCTTGCTTGCTCTTACCCTCACAGGATCAGCAGCACAGGCTGGGATCATTGGGACGCTTGCCTTCATTCCACAACTGCTCTTTGGTCTTGTGGTTGGGGCTCTGGTAGATCGGCTTAATCGCAAACGCGTGATGATTATCTGTGATCTGGGACGAGCGGCAGTCTTTGCCAGCATTGCGCTTCTCCACTCGCTCAGAGCCCTTCCGATCTTCCTTCTCTATTTCCTCGTCCCTGTCGATGGCATCCTTGCCGTCTTCTTCAACCTCTCCGCAACAGCCCGTTTGCCTCATGTGGTCGAACGAGACCAATTGCCAACTGCGGTCGCACAAGATCAAATGGCGCTTGCCGTCATCTCCCTGCTCAGTCCCTTCTTCGGCGAACTCCTCTACAGTCTGGCACCTTTCTGCCCTTTCTTGGTAGATGCCCTCTCCTATCTGTTCTCTGCTGCATCACTCTCCATGATGAAGACCTCGTTTCAGGAAGAGCGCACATCCGTTCCCCGGTCACTCCCCCAACAGATCCGGGATGGGCTTTTCTGGCTCTGGCAACAGCCCGTTCTGCGTTCACTCACCTTCCTGCTTGCAGCGGTCCTCTTCGCGGCAAGCGGGAATAGCTTACTGGTGATCCTGCTGGCGAAAACGCAGCAGACCTCTCCTTTCGTCATCGGCCTGATATTCACCCTTACAGGTCTTGGGGGTATCCTTGGGTCTCTGGTTGCTATCCCGATCCAAAGGCGGTTCCGTTTTGGACAGATCACGGTGGCTTCCTGCTGGGGTCTTGTCCTTTGCTGGTCGTTTTACCCTCTCGCCCACGTTTCTCTTGCTTTGGGGGCGATAGGTGCTGGACTGTCCATCATGAGTATCATCTTCGACGTCGCCTTGCACAGCTATCGTCTTGGGCTCATCCCGGACTCACTGCGCGGTCGTGTCAGCAGCATCACCAATCTTCTGGCATCTTGTTCGCGGGCCACTGGAATTGCCGTCACAGGCTTTCTTCTAGAGCTCCGTTGGATATTTCCTACCATTGCTTTCCTCTGGGGGTTTCTGTTTCTGGCTGCTGTCATT
>JAFMRP010001282.1 GCA_017354095.1 Ktedonobacteraceae bacterium | reverse complement strand
CAACCCACCTAACTCCAGCAGAATGGCAAAGCATTCCAGGCGTTCCAGGCTGTGCAGCACACGGACGGGCGCCCCTGCCAGCTTCAAAACAAACGAAATCAACGCCGCGCTGGTCGAAACTGCCGAAGAGAGAAAGACCGCCCCAAGCACTTTGCTGCGCGACCAGAGCGGAATGCTGCTGACCGTCAGCAGAACGCCCGTGTAGCCCCCCAGGAACAGGCCGGAAAACACACCCGGTACGGCCAGCAGTTTCTGCGGTAGTGCCGCCAGCAGCCGTGCCGCCCACCACTTTCCTAGCAAACCATCTCTGGCTGCTTGGATTGTCGCTCCCAGACCGCTGAACAGCGAGAAACTGAGCAATCCCCAGACTCCCATTGACATCGGCGATTTGACCTTGAAGACGCGCAGCATATGCAAGAAACGCTCAGGCCGGCCTAGATCTTTGATCAGCAGCAGCGGGCAGGGTAGCAGCGCGAGTAGCGAGAGATAATAACCTGTGCGTACGACCGCGCGGTCTTCTTTTGAGCCAAAAAGCGCGGCAATACTGGCAATAACATAGCAGCCAGCAGCCAGCCCGCCCATAAAGAAATACCACACGATCTCCCATCGCCAGACAGGCTCCTTCAGAACTGGATAGTCGTAGTAGCTTGTCTCCTGCTCTTCGCGTTCGGGATCTGGCGCATAGCCCGTGGTCAGAGCGGCCAGCCGCTCTTCAATTGGTTGTTCGAGCGCCGGGACGCGATGGAACATCTCTGTCACAGGCTCTACAATATGTGTGTCGATTGGTAATTGAACGCGTTCCTCTTCTTTGCGCATCCGCTTACTCCTTCTTAAAGCAGAGTATGCCTATGATGCCTAGCAACATCGCTGCCAGGATCGTCCAGAATGAGGCAGGTGCGACGTTTTTCACCGGACGAGCGGGATTACGTGGCAGGTTATAGACCTCTGGTTCATCGAGCAGCAGGAAGAAGGAGTTCAGGCCGTCGTCTAGCACCTTGTCATCGACACCGTACAACTGGGCCTTGCTCACGCCTCGCTGCTGCAGGAAACCCAGGCGCTCGCGTGCCTTCGCTTTCAACTGCTCGACCTCGCCAAAAACAATCGAATCGGTCGGACACGCTTTGGCGCAGGCTGGCTCGATGCCATCCTTCAAACGATCGTAGCAGAGCGTGCATTTATGGGCTGTCTGGTCGATCAGCTCGTCGCGCGCGATCACGCCAAAGGGACAGGCGGTGACGCAGTAGCCACAGCCGTTACAGATATCCTGCTGCACATATACCGTATCAAACTCGGTGCGAATAATCGCGCCGGTCGGGCAGACTTCCTGACAGGGAGCGTTGGCGCAATGCTTGCACACGTCGCTGTGCATCAGCCAGCGATCGCTATTGAAGAACGGCAGCGCGCCGCCTATCACTCCATCGCTCTGGCCCTTCAAGGGTGTAATCTTGGTGCTTCGTGGGGCGCGTCCGATCTGCTCGATAAACTGCACATGCCGCCAGGTAGTCGCTCCCAACTGGCTGGTGTTGTCGTAACTGGTGCCGCTCCACTTCGGTTCGGTTCGGCAGCTGATTCCACTGCTTACAGGCCACTTCACAGGCTTTACAGCCGATGCAGAGGCTGGTGTCAGTGAAAAAGCCCATTGCAGGCTGGCTCGGCGGCGGTGGCTCCTTGCGCAGCGATATCAGCGTCTCCTCGATAAGTCCCTGTAGGGGCGAGTCTTGCGAGCGCCCCGTTTCAATCGCCATTCGGTGCCTCCTTTATAAACGTCCGGGGCGCACATTACAGGTGAACGCCTTGGCCTCTTCAATGCTAACGTTGGGTTCGAGCACCATGTGCGTCAGGTCGTTGGTGATGCTGCCCTTGCTCTTCCCCTGGAAGCCCCAGTGGAAAGGCATGCCGATCTGGTGGATGGTACGTCCATTAACGCGCAGTGGACGCAGGCGGCGCGTCACCAGCGCTCGCGCCTCGATCTCGCCGCGCGGCGTGCTGATCACCAGCCAGCCTCCATGCTTAATGTTGCGCTCCGCGGCCAGCTCGGGACTGAGTTCGGCGAATAGCGAGGGCTGGAGGGCGTTCAGCCAGGGCATCCAGCGTGTCATTGGCCCGCTGACGTGATGCTCGGTCAGGCGATACGTCGTGATAACAATGGGATAATGCTCGTCGCCAACCGCTGCCAGCGGAT
>JAFMRP010001281.1 GCA_017354095.1 Ktedonobacteraceae bacterium | reverse complement strand
CAACGCACGCCATCCTGGCTACCAGCCCGCATATCAGCATCCTCGTGCTGACGATGTTCGAGGACGACGACTCCGTTTTTGCTGCCCTGCAGGCCGGCGCGCGTGGCTATCTGCTCAAAGGCGCGCTCAAAGCCGAGATCCTGCGGGCCATTCGTGGCGTGAGCCAGGGCGAGGCGATCTTCGGCCCCACCATCGCCAAACGCCTGATGTCCTACTTTGCCATGCTCAAGCCGGTCGCGCCTCCCCCAACGCTCCAACCCTTTCCTGAACTCACCGAGCGCGAGCAGGAGATTCTCGCGTTAATTGCTCAACACCTGACGAACAGCGAGATCGCTGAACGCCTCGTACTGAGCCCCAAAACGGTCCGCAATCACGTCTCCAATATCTTTAGCAAGCTGCAGGTCGCGACTCGTGCCCAGGCCATTATTCGTGCGCGCGAGGCCGGCTGGGGCCAGAATCGCACCTGAAGATGACGAACCTGTATAGGCTATCGCTCTTCATCTTCCTTCCCGCCTCCGCGCAAGGCGGAGAAACGTTTTATTGCCGTTCCCCTAATGCTGCAGCGAGAATCGAAACCACCTCTTCGAGTGTTTGCCCGTGCTGGCGTTGCTCAATGGTTTCGGCTCCGAGCACGGTCCCTTCAATGAAGCGATAGAGCGAGGCGGCCCCTTCGTGTATCTGTGGAGGCAGCCCCAGATCAGAGAACGTGCGGGAGATTTCTTCCATCTCCCCAACCCAGCGATAGGCCTTGGGGGGCATATTAGGAACCGAACGCTCAATGGTACGAAACACCGGCAGCATCTGGAACTCGGCCAGCAATGTCTCCTGAAGTCCAAGTGCTTGCCCTGCCACCAGGGCCTCGGTTGCCAGCGCGGTCAGCCCTTTCGTCAGTGAGGCATAGCACATCTTCAGCCCGGAGGCCTGTCCACTGGCGGCGCCCAGAACGCGCACATCCAGGCCAGCTTCGCTTAGCGTGGCCACTTCGGCGGCATGCGTACCGGAGGCATACAGGCGTGGTCCTGGCCCCTCAAGGGATGGCGGGCCGCCGATGATCCCCACATCGACAAAGTGGGCTCCTGCCTCGGTGAGCAGCCGATCAATGGCCTGAGCGGTGCGGGGTGCAATGGCATTACAGTCGGCAACGATCAGCGTGCTGCCCGTGCGTCGTACAGCCTCGGCGATCTGCTCTGCCCGTCCATAGGCGCGATCTGGCGGCAGAATGGAGAGCAGCAGGTCTGCTTCCCGGACGAGCGTGTCATCGCTGGCGACATCACTGATACCGGCGGTTTTCGCCCTGGCAACGCTGCGAGCGCTGCGACCTTGCAGGTTGGTAATCACATTGATCTCATGTCGCCTGAGCACGGCACCGATCGCGTGCCCCATGTCCCCCGGGCTAATGATGCCGACGGTCTGGATCTTCACCATGTCTCTTTTCCTTCTCGATCAATTTTTTCGCATTGTATCATACTAAGATTTATCCTTCTTGCGTGGACAGAAACTCGCGGGCAAAAAAGCGCAGTGTCTCCGGTTGCAGAATATCCGGGAACGAGAGGATCACTTCCTGGACACCGGCTGCTTCCAACTCGGCCAGGCCCGCGCGGATGGTCGCGGGACTGCCAATGAGCGTGGTTACTCCCAGATACTCAAGCAGCTTCAAGGAATCTGGCGAGACTTTCGCTCTGGCCTGCTCGTCGGTCTCACCAAGAGAGCAGAAGCCGATGGCGGTGCGGTGGATACTCGTGTAATCGCGTCCAATGACCTCGCAATGCTGCTTGAGCACGGCAAACTTTCGTGCCATCGTGGTAGGATCGCCAAGCATGTTACAGGCATCGGCGTACTGAGCGACGAGTTTGAGCGTGACCTGCTCACCAACTCCAGCGATCAGTAGGGGGATGTGCGGGCGTTGCACTCCCTTTGGCTGGTTGATCGCGCCGTGGACCTGGTAATAGGCGCCTTCAAAGGTGGCTTCTTCTTGCGTCCACATGGACAGGATCACCTGGACCGCTTCGTCCAGACGCCGCAAGCGCTCTGGTGGAGCGGGAGCGTCATAGCCATATGCACACCATTCGTTTCCGTTCCCACCACCAGCCCCGATGCCGAAATTGAGCCGCCCGTGCGACAGCACATCGACCGTGCTTGCCATTTTGGCCAGGAGTGCGGGATTACGATAGGTATTGCAGGT
>JAFMRP010000286.1 GCA_017354095.1 Ktedonobacteraceae bacterium | reverse complement strand
AGCTGGTGCTGGCAGCCATCGAGGGTGGGGCTGATATCATAGAACTGGGCCTGCCCTTTAGCGATCCGCTTGCCGATGGGCCTACCGTTCAGCACGCAGGGCATATCGCGCTGGAGCGTGGTATGACCATGCGGGGCTGTATGGAGATCGCCGGTCAGATTGCCGAGCGCACTACGACACCGCTACTGTTCATGGGCTACTACAATCCGCTACTCACCTATGGCCTGGAGCGCTTTTGCGCCGATGCCAGCAGGCACGGCGTCAGTGGGCTGATTATTCCTGATCTGCCAGCTGAAGAGGCGGGGCCGCTGCTGGATGCAGCGCGGCAGTACGGGCTCTCGCTGGTCTTCTTGATACCGCCCACCACGCCCGATGAGCGCATCCAGCGCATTGTCGAAGTCGCCAGCCGCCAGCATCACAGTTTTATCTACTGCGTCTCGCTCAGCGGTGTGACGGGTGCGCGAGATCACCTACAGGTGTACCTGCGTGATTTCGTCACTCGCGTGCGCAGCTATACCAGGGATAGCGGCCTGCCCCTGGCGGTGGGCATTGGTCTGTCCAGGCCCGAGCATATTGCGGAAGTGACGACCTATGCTGATGGCGCGGTTGTTGGAAGTGCTATTATCAATCTGCTTGACACATTGCCGGAACACGAACGGCCAGAGGCGGTGAGGCACTTTATACAGCGTCTTATCGCGGGATAATATACACAGTACCTATTCCAAATACCTGGGGTTTAGGCTACACTAGCAGGATACTAGATATAGCAAGGTGTATCCTGCCCTACCTTTCATTAATGTCGATCGCGGCTCTCGCTGAGGGATCAGATGTTGAAAGGCGGTGTCCCCGATCCAGAAGGACGTTCGGCAGCGCGCCTGGCTTGTGTTCTCATCAGGCAATGATTGCCGAATTATTGGAAAGGGGTACAGTTGGGTAATGTACTGTCGAGGTATTCGCGGCGCAACGACGGTCGAGCATAATGATCGCGACGAAATCCTTGCCGCTACCAGCGAACTTTTACACACAATCGTTGAACGTAATGATCTGCGCACAGAAGATATTGCCAGCGCGATTTTCTCGGTCACAGATGACCTTAATACGGCCTTTCCGGCACGCGCGGCGCGCTATATGGGCTGGATCGACGTGGCGCTGATGTGTACGCGTGAAATACCTGTCCCGGGCAGCCTGGGGAGCTGCATACGCGTCCTGCTGCACGTCAATACTGAACGCAGTGCCGCCGAGATGCGGCATGTCTATCTCAAAGGGGCGGTTAACCTGCGAGAGCGTGATATATAGCATGAAATAGAGCATATAAGGAGATTCCCATTCTATGATAATAGTAATGCAGTCGCACTGCAGTCCAGAACAAGTTGAAAACGTGATTACCTTCCTTGAAGATCGTGGCCTGAATGGCCACCTCTCGCAGGGAGTTGAGCGCACAGTGATTGGGGTCGTCGGATCAGTCGATATCACCGGCAGCAATGGCGTCACCCCTGAACTGGGCGAATCGCTGGAGGGGTTGAGCGGCGTTGAGAGCGTGCTGCGCGTCTCCAAGCCCTACAAACTTGCCAGCCGCGAGTTCCATCCCAAGGATACTACTGTGAAAGTGCCGGTTGCCTGCGTCGCGGGCGGCTCTGTCACCATCGGTGGTAATGAGGTGGTGATGATGGCTGGTCCCTGCACCGTCGAGAGCGAGCAGCAGCTGTTTACCACGGCTGAGGCGGTGCGCAAAGAGGGAGCGGTCATTTTGCGCGGTGGCGCCTTCAAGCCCTCTACGTCGCCTTATGGCTTCCGGGGCCTGGGTGAGGCTGGACTCAAGCTGCTGGACAAGGCGCGTAAAGAATTTGGTATGGCCGTGATTACCGAGGTCATGACGCCCACGGATGTGGCGATGGTCAGCGAATATGCTGATATGTTGCAGATTGGCACGCGCAATATGCAAAACTATATGCTGCTCGATGAAGTGGGGCGCACACGCAAGCCCGTCGTGCTCAAGCGCGGCATGTCGGCGACCATTGAGGAATGGCTGCTGGCGGCGGAATACGTTCTGGCACAGGGCAACCCGAATGTGATTCTCTGTGAGCGCGGCATTCGCACGTTTGAGAAAATGACGCGCAATACCATGGACATCAGCGCGATCCCGCTGATCAAGCGCCTATCGCACCTGCCGATCATTTCGGACCCCAGCCAGGGCACGGGCAGTCGCGACCTGGTTACCCCCATGACGCTGGCCTCGCTGGCCGCCGGAACCGATGCGCTGCTCATCGAGGTTCATCCCAACCCTGACGTGGCGCTGAAAGATGGTGCGCAATCCGTCACCATTGACCAGTTCAAAACGTTGATGCCCCAGGCGCACGCCATCGCGCATGCCATCGGCCGCAAGTTTGTCACGGACTAGCCCCAGGAGCACGAAAAACGTCGAAAGCAGGCAAAGGAGCCTGCTTTTAGTGCCTCTCTCCAACGCTTCCCACCGCTTTATGTTACCGGAACAGCAACTCCACCGTATATATGTGGCAACGTGTGTAGTTATGGTCAAGTGTAGCAGCGGGCGAGTGGTGTTCAGGAAGGAGCCTCTGGTTACAGCACCGGGGCCGCTGCCTCGTTGAGCAAGGAAGGGAAGCGACGATGAGTCATCCGCGATCAACCACCCGTACAGCTCTCCTCATTCATAGTCCTCATGCGGGAAGGGCGAGACGATTTTCTCAGGCGCTCGCCTCTCTACGCGAACATCACATCACGCTTGCTGGAGTCCATTCGATCAAAGATATCGACCTTTCCGCCGCCCAGGGCGAGCAGTGGAGAGCCAGGGGGATCGACCTGGTCATTGCCGCGGGTGGGGATGGACTTATTGGGGGGGTCCTTGCTCCTGTGGTGCGCAGCGGGCTGCCTTTAGGAATTCTGCCTTTAGGGACCGCCAATGATCTGGCACGTACCGCTTCCATCCCTCTAGACCTTCAACAGGCCGCTGCAGTCATTGCCTGTGGCAAGCAGATCGAGCTTGACCTGGGGAGCGCTTTGCTCTCCGATGCACCTTCCTCACAGGCTCACTATAAGGCTGCTTTCCCCGCGCCCTCCACTGAGCGTTTGTTTGCTCATGCCCTGACCGTAGGGCTTAATGTTCACTTCGCGCGTCGTGCTACCCATCCCATGTTTCGCCAGCGCTATGGCGTGTTCAGCTATCCGATAGCCGTTCTTGAAGCGATCAGAGCATATAAGCCGATCGAGGTGGAACTGCGCTTTGAGGGGCTTGTAACCTGGCCGCAGTGGGCCGATCGCTACAGCGCCAGCGACGCGCCTGAGACCGTGCGTTGCCGGGCGGTCCAGGTTACAGTCGTGAACGCGCCCGTCTTTTGGGGATCATTGCAGGCAACGGTTCCAGGCGTGAGCTTGCATGATCGTGTCCTGGATGTAGTAATTGTAGAGCATGGACGTCTGCAGCACGTACTCCTCCGGGTGCTGCGCTTCTTTACCCGGCGGGCGCATCGTGCGGCCAAAGTGATAGGCTGGCATGCTAACTATCCCACGCTGCTCCCGGCGGCTTTAACCGATATTGCCGGGGTGCATCATGTGCAGGCGCGTGCCGTGACGATCGTTATGGGCAAGGAGCAGCACGAGGTCACGCTGGAC
This sequence comes from Ktedonobacteraceae bacterium, assembly GCA_017354095.1. Taxonomy (GTDB): domain Bacteria; phylum Chloroflexota; class Ktedonobacteria; order Ktedonobacterales; family Ktedonobacteraceae; genus Bu33. The sequence goes on along the minus strand of JAFMRP010000286.1, from coordinate 2,732 downwards.
GGCGAAATCTCTGGATATACACCCATCGCTGCTTCGGTGGCCGGTGAACGGCTTCGGCTGCTGGTGCCGGACACCGCCCACATTGCCTGAGCACGCCCTCTCGTTGCGTGCTGGCCCGCAAGAATGTATAATATACGTGGATGTTGTGAAATTGATCAATATATGAGGAAGGTGGTAGACGATGTATCAGCCCCAATCGCGCGACGAACAGCAGCACGATCCCTACGACGGCCAGGAGATGAGCGCGGAAGACTATCTGCGCCTGGACCGGGCCAGCACCACCGTCAAATATCAATACCTCGACGGCCGGGCGCGTGCCATGGCTGGAGGTAGCATTGCTCATGCACACCTGCTTGGTGTGATGTATCAACTACTTGGAGAGCAATTCGCTAGTGGCCCCTGTCATGCTTATAATTCGGAGGTCAAAGTTGCCCTGGCCGACGGAAGCTATGTCTATCCTGATGTCAGCGTAAGCTGTGATATCTCCGACTGGAATGCTGATAGTGATATCATCCACTCGCCGCATCTGGTCGTTGAAGTGCTTTCACCTAACACCGAGCGCGACGATCGGGGCCGCAAATTCGCGCGCTACCAGGCAACGCCGGGCATTGAGGAATATGTGCTCGTCAGTTCGGAATGCTTCTGTGTCGAAGTGTTCCTGCGCCTGGAAGACGGGCGGAAATGGGAGTATCGCCGCTACGATCAGCCTGGACAGGTTGTGGCACTGAATAGCCTGGATCTGCAGCTCTCCATTGATGATATCTACAAGGGACTACCACCGCGCAGATGATGAAAACAAGCAGTTAGCTTGACTCAGCAAAGCAAAAAAGGCACAATAGTATGGTGCAGTTTTAGCACGCCGAGCATTATATATGTATGAAACTTTATGGAGGTAGCTTTTCGTGCAAACTCGCCAGCATGTGTTCTATAGTGATGGTATTCGTCTGGAAGGTCTTCTGCAACTTCCAGATAGCTATCAGGCTGGTCAGCGTCTACCGGGGATTATCCTGGCTTCGGGCTTTCAAGGTTTGAAAGAGTTGATACCCGCAAAGTTGTGGGGCGCATTCACTTCGGCTGGATTGGCCTGTTTCACCTTTGATTATCGAGGATTTGGCACAAGCGATGGTGAACATGGACGGGTCTTACCGCAGGAACAAGTCAAAGATGTGCTGGATGCCCTCACATTCCTGCAGCAACAACCGGAGATTGATCCGGCGCATATTGGTTTGCTGGGCTGGGGGCTGGGAGGAGGTGTGGTGGTTCAGGCAGCCGCCGAGGACACGCGTGTTCAGGCGGTAGCGTCTCTCAACGGCGTTGGAGATGCCGGACGAGCGGTACGAGATTCGCGGCCATATGTTGACTGGCTGGCGTTACAGGATCGTATTGCACAGGATCGCATCCAGCGGGTTCTTACCGGGCGCTCCCAGCTTGTCAGCCCATGGGAAGTCGTTCCGCTTGAACCAGCGACGCGCGCGAATGTGGAAGAGGATATGTATGGAAATCATGAGCGTTTTGGTGTGAATATATCGTTGCAATCTGCGGAGGCGTACTATGCATTCCGTCCTGAGCAGGTCGTTCATTGCATCAGTCCGCGTCCCCTGCTCATCGTTCATGGCGTCCAGAATGCGCTGCATCCCATTGATGAGGCTCGGAGCCTGTATGCGCTGGCGAAAGAGCCAAAGGACCTGATCGAAGTTTCGGGAGGGCATCACCTGGACTGGATTCAACCGGAGTCCCATCTTTATACAACCGTCATTCCTCAAATCATTCATTGGTTTCAACAGCACCTGCGTGCCGAAGCCGTGCAGAAAGTCACTCTCTAAAAGCGCGTATGTTGTCTAGAAATACAATTTCTCCCTCCCAGGGAAACTGTGAGCTATTTCATAGCTATAGTCAATATGCTCTGTTACTATGAGTAAGCAATACAGGAAGTAATGGCTGCTTGCACCCGCTACCTATTGCCAGAGGGTAGCGTCCGCCAGGAAGCGGAGAATAATAGCGGATGTCTGTCGACAGGCATCCGCTTTTGTATACTATGCTGATTGCCTCTGAATATCTGGTCAGATAAACTCTTTTCAGGTTGAGGATCGGGTCTCGCTTGTTGAGCTTTTCGATCTCCATCAAATATCCCCCCGGGACAAATGGCCCGCCAGAATCGGGTCATTGTCCCATGACAGCGCCACAACCTCTGCTGTAATATTCATACAGTGAAACATGTATGAAAAATTGATACATGCAGTATATGCAATCCAAAGCATGTGTCTGCGAATCAATGGGTAGCGGGAGATTCCCGCAAGGAGGTTATGACCCATGTCATCCACAACCTTGAAACGTTTGAGCGGGTTGAGCCTGCTCGCCGGCAGCATAATCGTCATTATAGGCATAGCTCCAGGCTTGTTTGTCGAGTCTGGCCCTGCTGATCCCCTCAGCGCCAGTACCGCCCTGATTCGTCTGATTGGCGCGATGCTGATAGTGCTGGGTCTTCCTGGCGTCTATCCTGTGGAACACCGGAAAATGGGCGTTCTGGGGCTGCTGGGCTTCCTTGGCACACTGCTCTTTTTCCTTATGGCACTGGCTACAGAACCCATTATTGCTTTTGTCTTTCCCTACCTGGCTGTCAAAGATCCTGTGATCGTGAACGGCCCCCCGCCAGCTCCTCTGTTCATTTTCTTTATGATCGATGGATTGATGCTGCTGATAGGTGGTATCCTGCTCGGCATCGCTATCCTGCG
>JAFMRP010001280.1 GCA_017354095.1 Ktedonobacteraceae bacterium | reverse complement strand
ATGGCGATGGCGTAGCGGTTTGCCTGGCGGATCGCTTCATCGTCGCGTGGGGAGCCGCCGGGTTGGATAATGGCGGTGATGCCGGCGCGCGCTGCCATCTCGATGCCATCGGCGAAGGGAAAAGAGGCATCGGAAGCCATGATGGAGCCGCGAGCGCGTGGTCCTGCTTTATCCAGCGCCAGTTGCACGCTTACAGCGCGATGCATCTGTCCTGCTCCAACGCCCAGCAGCATCAGTTTATGTGCCAGCACAATCGCGTTCGATTTCACCTGGCGCACCGCTTTCCAGGCAAACTTCAGATCCGTGATCTCGGCCAGATTAGGCTCGCGTTCTGTTACTACTTCATATTCGGACTCAGGCTCGCCCTTGATGTCGGGTGTTTGCAAAAGCAGGCCGCCACTTACCGAGCGCACATCGGGCGGTCCAGCCAATAGCATCTGGGTGCTCATAGAAGCGGGCTCAATAGGAGAGCGTGTGGTCAGCAGATGCAAACTCTTCTTTTTTCGCAGGAGCTCCAGCGCTTCGGGAGTGAAACCGGGCGCGATCACCGCTTCATAGAACAGCTGACAAATTTCTTGAGCTGTTGGCTCGTCAATGGGGCGATTGCTGCCAATCACGCCGCCACTGGCGCTCACCGGATCTCCGGCATGGGCCTTGCGGTAGGCATCCAGCAGGTTATCGTCGCAGGCCAGTCCACAGGGATTGGTATGTTTGATAATCGTTACTGTCGGGGCAGTAAAGCACTGTACAGTTCTCAGGGCAACGTCCAGATCGAGGAGATTGTTAAAAGATAGCGGCTCGCCGGCCAGGATCTGCGCGCCGGCCAGCGTGGGCGCAGCAGTGGTTTCGGAGTCACGCCAGCGATAGAGCGCGGCCTGCTGGTGAGGATTCTCGCCATAGTGCAGGTTCTGGACCAGATGGAGGGGTAGTGTCAGCTCATCCGGGAACAGTGTGCCGGTCGCTGTGCGCAAATGCTCTGCCACCATGCTATCGTAGCTGGCGAGGTACTGAAACGCGGTTACAGCCAGGCGGCGGCGTGTTTCCAGGCTCACTTCGCCCTGTTCGCGCCATTCTTGCATGACGGAGGCATAATCCTGGGGGCGAACGAGAACGATCACCGTGCGAAAATTTTTCGCGGCGGCACGTATCAACGCGGCGCCACCCACATCGATCTGTTCCAGTGCCTCATCGAAAGCGGCCTCTCTGCCAAAGGGGAAGAAGTTGACTACGACCAGGTCAATTGGTGTAATGTGGTGAGATCGCATCTCCGTTGTGTGGTGCGCCTGATCTCGCTGTGCCATAACGCCACCCATAATGAGTGGATGTAGCGCCGCGACGCTTCCATCCAGGATCGCGGGAAAGCCCGATAGTTCATCCAGAGGATGAGCGTCGATGTGCCTGGTTTTCAGAGCCTTGCGGGTGGTGCTGGTGGCATAGATAGTAACGTCATGCGACTGAAGCTCATGTGCCAGGTCTACCAGACCCTCGCGTTCAGCGACGCTTATTATCGCACGCATGATCCCGTCCTTTCGCGATGAAACACTAAGATTAATAATGATGTGCTGATGGTATCTCTGTTACGCATTACTTGTTCTCTGGCAAATCCTCTTAATGTCTTAACCATATTTTAGTACTTTCATACCAACTTCTGCGCGCAAGCGCTAGTGCCCGTAACAGGCTGTGGTAATATCGCACTCAGAGACATCGATCGCAAATACTATCAAAATGGATCATAATAAATCACGGTTTGGGGATGTGAAACCGTGACTACCACCCTAAATACTTTGCTTAAAATTATCTACAAAATCTGGAGGAGGCTCGGGGATGGCAGGGAAAAAGCGTAATGTTATCCGCGTCTGTATATCTCTATTCATGAGTATATTCGCGGGCGAGGTGCTCTTGCCAGGAGTACGACATAACAGCAAGTACAACCTGACGACCATATGAGCAACGGTGCTCAATGGAGTTGGAGTGCCTGAGTGCAATAAAAGACAAGGGGCAACTTTAAGACCAGGAGATGATCCTGGAAGGAGTGAGTAGTCATGCAAACACTAACTCGACCACGTATTGCGGAATCTGGTTTCAAGCCTCCCAGGAAGCGGAGGCGCTTCTCACCGCTCATGTTGATTGGCATGGGGGTCACGTTATTGATCGTGCTCGGTGGGGGGACGTGGATGCTTGTC
>JAFMRP010001279.1 GCA_017354095.1 Ktedonobacteraceae bacterium | reverse complement strand
GAGGGGGAGCATGCGACGTTGGTCGCGAGTATGCCATATAAGCTGAGACCTCCCTTCCACATCCACATGACCGGTATGGTAAGCGTTGAGTAATACAGGGACAATCTACGAGGAACGCGCTACATTTCCAATACTACATGCAACGTAACATATTAAATCTCTGCCTGTCAAGGTTTTTGATCGAGTATTTATATAGTCATGGATAGCGATATGGGGTTGGGTAGAGAAGAAGGCCACAAACGGAACGCCGGGAAACAAGGTGCGTTATGCGCTGTTTCCCGGCGTTCTGCAAGCAGGGGGACTGAGACCATACCCTAAACGAATTTGGTTTCAAGCCTGCGGAGCGAGAGTCAAGGAATCGTGCGAATTGTTTGTCACAAAGAGGTAGGCTTCCTCCAGTGTGGGATCGACAGGAATGGCATCCGGGTGGGGACGCACCGATGAAACCAGGCGCAGATCAACCTCTCTTCCACGTCGTATAGCGATACTCATACGATAATCATCGCGGAGGCGTTCAAAGTCTGCAACGTCAAGGGTGAGGCTCCAGGCGCATTCCTGTGCATCGGCCAGGAGCGCGCTGGTGGTGCCCGACCAGAAGAGGTGTCCTTGCTGGAGCAGTACGACCTCGGAGGCCATCGCCTCAATGTCGCTAATAATGTGGGTAGAGAGCAGGATCAGACGCTCGGCAGAGAGGGAACTGATGATCTCGCGAAAATGCAGACGCTCGGCGGGGTCGAGACCCACGGTTGGCTCATCGAGGATGAAGAGGCGCGGATCATTGAGCAACGCCTGCGCGATGCCTATTCTGCGCACCATACCGCCGGAGAAGGTGCGCAGCCGCCGGTTTGCATCATCAATCAAGTTGACCTGCTCCAGCACGGTATTGATGCGGCGTGAGAGCAGCGGACCGCGTAGTCCTTTGAGTTCGCCAATGTAGGTCAGGAACTCGCGGGCAGTGAGCTGAGGGTACACTCCGAAATCTTGAGGCAGATAGCCCAACTCACGGCGCAGGGCTTCGGGGTACCTGAGCACATCCTGCCCATTCCAGTGGACCGTTCCCCTCGTTGGACTCAGGAGGGTGGCGAGAATGCGCAGCAGTGTCGTTTTGCCTGCCCCGTTGGGTCCAACCAATCCCAGGACGCCGCCGTCAAGACGAAGAGAGAAGTCTTGAAGAGCCCAGCGTTTCTTTTCGTATTGTTTCCCGATCTGATCTATCACTAATACTGACATGGCGTATGTCTTCCTTTCTATGGAAGCGAGAACAAGAGGATCGTTTACATCTTTCCCTGACGCTGGTACCTGACGATAGCGATTGTGCCAATTACTAGCAGGATACTCAGGCCCAGGAAAAACGCACGATTGATGAGAAAGTTTGTGCTCAGATGTTCGGAGATGACGACTGTCTGATAGAGATGAACCATCTGTTGCTCTGTGGCAAGGGTGAACGACCCGTTTATCTGAGCCTGGACCAGGAGCTTGACAGTGGAATCGATGAAATCGCTATCACCGAAGAATTGTTGCCCATTGTAGATTAGATCGTGAGGCACATAGAATGAAATGGTGAGCATCTTAGGAACAAGAATGAGCACAGGCACGAGCCAGATGAGCGCAACAAGAATGGAGACAAGCGCACGTTGTCCGCGTGCCAGTGTAATGCCTAGCAGAGTCAGAGAGGCAGCAAAGAGCAGCGGAACGAGCACCAGCATGAGCCAGGCCTGAATATACACACTCACCCCAATCGGTGGAGTGTAGTACTCATTCCCCCTGAGCAAGAAAGAGGTTATGATGAAAGTCAGCCAAACAACCGTCCCATAGACAAGCAGCGAGAAGAGGCCAGCCAGGTACTTGCCGAGCACATAGAGACTCGTGGCAAGGGGTGTGCTCAGGACGATACCATCCAGGCGACGCTCACTATCGCGGTGGATCTGATTCCCCGTCGTGAGCGCCAGCAGGAGGGTCAACATGCCAAGAAACAGGCAGAGATCGCTCCACCAGTTATCGCTCACCTGGTTCACCATGATCGAGATACCTATTCCCAACAACGCCATCACCGGGGTGATCAGCCATCCCACAGGGCCACGCCAGGAGAGGAGCAGCTCAAAACGGAAGACAGTCCAGAAGTTTTTCATTCTTTTTTTCTCCATTCATAAAATGTTTGACTTTTGTCACTTGAAGTAGTTATTCA
>JAFMRP010000285.1 GCA_017354095.1 Ktedonobacteraceae bacterium | reverse complement strand
AGGCCGTTTTCCCCTCATGTCACTGCTCAAACACGACTCCTTCGGAGCTACACCTTGTCTCGTTAAAGGGCGCGCTGTTCCAACCATGGGCAAACCCCAGTTTCTAGGAGACCTGAGTAGTTACCTCTCAACAAAACGGTTCATTCGTCAACTGGAACGTTTCGGTCATCAAGTGATTCTTCAACCACTGGCTCAGATTGGGTAAATCCCGGATCGAATCAGAGGCAGAGGGGTAGTCCTACCTCTGAAACGGTTTCTCCCGCTGAGTCCTGGGATGGACAACCTTTGCAACCAGATGATGACAACAGGTGTTTGAGGAAGTGTTACAAAGACGGCAACAAATTTCGAAAGGAAGAAAGTAGAAATGAGTATGAGAACAACATACAAACATCGTAAGGCATGGCTGCTTGCGACCTTGCTCGGCGCGATTGCCCTGGGTAACATAGATGCCGCAGTCGTCAATATTGCCACCCCATCCATCCACGAGACACTGCGTGTGTCAAGCGCTGAGATGGAACTCATTGTCTCCGGTTACACGCTGGCCTATGGTGTGCTGTTGATCACCTGCGCCAGGTTGGGCAACATACGCGGATACCGACGTATGTTTCTGCTCGGGCTCGGGATATTCACACTTGCTTCACTAGCCTGTGGACTCTCTCCAAACGCGCTGTTTCTCTGGTTAGCACGCATCATTCAGGGCGGGGGTGCAGCTCTGATGGTCTCGCAAGTGCTTACAGGCATACAACTCAACTTCGAGGGGAGGGCACGAGCGCGTGCCCTGGGCATGTATACCATCGTACTTTCCGCCAGCGCCGTTATGGGTCAGTTTCTTGGTGGCCTCCTCGTTTCAGCGAATCTCTTCGGCACAGCGTGGCGACCGATCTTTCTCATCAATGTGCCCATTGGCTTCATTTTATTCGTCACGGCGCGCTACTTCTTACCCGCTGATCAGCCACAACATGCTCAACGCCTCGATCTGGCTGGCGTGACAATCTTGTCTATCGCACTCCTGCTGCTCGTAACGCCCCTTGTCTTTGGGCAGGATGCGGGCTGGCCCATCTGGATCTGGATCTGCTTGTTTGCCTGCATCACTGCGTTCGTGCTGTTCGTGGTCCTGGAGCGTCGAATCACGCTTGCTGGCGGTTCGCCGCTGATAAACCTGCATCTGCTAACCCGAGCACGCATCTGCTGGGGACTTGTCTGCCTGACCCTGGCCAACGGCACCTATTTTGCTATGCTGTTTGTGCTCGCTCTCTACCTTCAGCAGGGATTGGGGGAGACGCCGACCTACTCTGGTCTGGTGCTAGTCCCATGGGTCGCAGCCTTTGGTATCGCGGGGCCGCTGATCGGGCGGCTTTCGGCGCGTAACAGGCTCTTGGCTGCCCCGCTTGGCACGCTCCTGCTGGCGTTAAGCTATGGGGCTCTCGGCGTCAGCCTGCTGGCTGGTGCGACGAATGGCCCGTTGCTCGTGGCGGGGCTGACTGCTGGTGGACTCAGCCTCGGCCTCCAATTTACTGCCCTGGTTGCGCACCTGACGAGCTCGGTGGAGAGTAGCGATGCGGCGGATATCAGCGGCCTGCTCAATACCATCACCCGTGTTGCCGGTGTGCTTGGTGTGGCAGCTTTTGGCACGCTCTACTTCGGTCTCGCAGCCAACACAGGCCGCGCGGGCGCGATCCACGCCTTCACCGTTGTCACCTTCGCTTTTGCTGCGACTGCTCTGCTGGCAACGGTTGCTGCATCCCTCTCCATCTACCACTCCATCGTGGCTGGTTCCAACCTTGTTGATGCTACCAGCCACGACAGACCGTTGGTAGGGGCTTCGAAGGATAGACGGTAAATTGAATCGTTCCACTCTAGCCAAAGATGGCGAGTTGCCATTACTGAAGACGGATCACTCTTAGACCAACAGCAATGGTCCGCGCATTGCAGTAATGAGGCCCTTTGTCTCATCGACGGCTTGTGATGGAAGAAAGAGCGTGTTTTGTCAATGATCATAAGGTGAAAGCCAAAGCCAAGGAGCTAGAGAGCAGAGGCGCTGCCTCTCTTATCACAGAAACTGAAGCATTTGAGGAAGGGACGTCAGTCTCTGTATGAGATACGCTCTCATAACATATCCTCAAGAGGAACAAAGCGTATGACAATACATCCTACATCTCCGTACCCGATCATGATTGTTGGCGGTGGCATAGCAGGCCTCTGCGCAGCTGCCTTGTTGGCACGTAGAGGACATCGCGTGCTCCTTTTTGAGAAGTCCAAACTTCCTGGAGGCTATGCACGTACCAGAGAGCAGGAAGGGTTCTTTTTCAATTTTGGAGCACATGCCTTCTATCTGGGCGGCCCTGGAGAAAAGATCCTTCAAGAGCTGAACATTCCGGTACGTGGAGGGAGGTTGCGTGTTGATTATGGCTTGGCACTCAAGGAAAACGAGGACCACCGCCTCCCCTTTGGTGCCGCTGCCTTCGCTGAGACGACCCTGTTTTCTCAGGCAGAGAAGGATGAACTCACCCAATGGTATACAGCACTGTCACAGTTCAATAGTGCTCAATTGCGAGGGATCAGTTGGCAAACGTGGCTGGAGAGCAACATCCGGCACGCATCGGTACGTCAATTTCTCCAGGCTCGTGCCCGGTTGAGTACAAATACCTGGGCTCCCGACCTCATTGATACAGGCCTGATTATGGATATCTTTCAGAACAGCTCTGGAGTGCTGTTTCTGCATCAAGGCTGGCAACCCCTGGTCGATGGCCTTCTTCAGGCCGCACAACACGCAGGTGCGGCCATCATAACCGGTGCTAGAGTTGCTGCTGTAGAGCTTGCTGAGGGAGTTGTGGAAGCGATCCGTTTGGAAGACGGGACACGCTATCCGACTGCAGCCGTCATCCTGGCGGTCGATGCCAGCACTGCCTCCAGCCTTGTTGCAGAGGGGCAGCACGATCTCATGCGCCGTTGGGCCCAGCAGACGATCCCATCACATATTGCCTGCTTCGATGTCGCTCTGCGTCGTCTGCCCAATCCCAGGAATGTGTACGCGATTGGCATGGATCATCCACTCTATTATGCTGTCCATTCGACCTGGACGCAACTGAGCAGAGGGAATGGAGCCTTCGTCCATACGATGAGGTATCATAGACATGGCGAGTCGCCATCTGCGGAAACGGATAAACGAGAGTTGGAGGCACTCCTGGATCGACTGCAGCCAGGATGGCGTGCGGAAGTGGTCGCCCAGAGCTTTTTGCCTCATATCCAGGCGGTCAGCGACATTGTCCAGGCGAAACGGGGCGGAGTCACTGGTCGCCCTGGCCCTTCCGTCCCAGGCGTTGGTGGCCTGTACGTCGCGGGCGACTGGGTCGGCAACGAAGATCAGCAGTCAGGAGCAGCTTTTGCCAGTGCTTGCCATGCTGTTCATCTCGTCTCAGAAGCTGTCGTCGCATAACTGCACGCGCATAGTGGCAATGATGCTCTGGCCTCCCAACGATAACGGGGAGATGTTATCCCCTCTATGAGGTGAGGGCTGGCCCTCCCTGATCCCTCCTTCTCAGTAGGTCATCCGGTAGTGTTGCAAGCATTTTGAAGCTCATCAAGGACACACATAGAATAGCAGCAGCAAAATTGTGACTCAAGAGAAGTTGCACATCTTTTGCACCTTTTACTCTGATGTGATTCTCAAGTATGCATCATTTTGATAGCTTCAAAATGTTTGCTACACTACCAGGATACCTCACTGGCAACCTTTCCTACATTACGCATGATTCGGAGGGGGACGGATGGGAAAGAGTTCGCAAGGATACCTTGCCAGCCGTCTACCCTACAACTCTGGGTCTACTATGTTAGATTTTGACGCGTATCATAGCCTTCCTCTCCCTGATTTTAGCACCCTCCCTGGATTGATGAATGATTGTCAGACACCCGCCTCTTGACACAGGAAAATATGTCTTTACAATAATAAACAGATTATCTATCTATTAATCGAGGAGGAACTCATGGCCCGCACTGCTAACCTTGAAGCAGTTGCTGCCAAGCGCAGAGAGATTTTGCGCGCCACACAACGGCTGGTGTTGCGCAAGGGATATGAGCAGATGTCAATCCAGGATATCCTGGACGAGGTCCAGATATCGAGTGGGGCGTTCCATCATTACTTCGACTCGCGCGGAGCGCTGTTGGCAGCCTTCGTGGAACACATCAAGCAAGAGACCGAAAAGCCGCTGCTGCTAATTCTTCGTGATCCGAAGCTGACCGCCATCGAAAAACTGCAAGGCTTCTTCGATACTCTGGACCATTTGAGAATGGCCCACAAGACGGAGGTTGTTCGGCTGGGACATGTCTGATACACCGATGACAACGCCATGGTGCGACAGAAAGTAGACCAGACAGTGTTTGAACAGCGTGCGCCGCTCTTGACCGAGATCGTCCGGCAAGGTATGCAGGAAGGCAGCTTCATCACCACGTATCCAGAGAAATCTGGCGAGGTGATTATGTCGCTGCTGCAGGGCATGGGCAATACCCACGGGAAATTCTTCCGCCTGTTAGAGCAGGGCCACGACGATGTACGCTGGATACAAGAGGTCGGTACAACCCATGCTGCCTATATGGATGCAATTGAGCGAGTACTAGGAGCGCCCTTGCATGCTTTCGCGCGTATTGACGCCGCAGCATTACACGTCTGGATGATGGCACTCAAGGAGAATAATCAGAAACAAAGAATTTAAGACTTTTACATGCATTAGGCATCTCATGGGAGTGCCTGCTTCTTGCTCTCATGCCGCCAGTGCTCGTTTGGAGCGTTCTTGACGAGGACACGCTTCTACGACCAGCCTCGATCTCGGGCCTATTGAAATGGAAAAGAAGCAGTAATTGTTACGGAGGAATTTTCCAATGACGCAAACGTTTGTTGAAATCCTGATTTTGACCATTTCCACCATTACCACCGGGTTCCTGCTCTGGATTGCCGACGTGCTCAAATCGATCATGAACGATATGGATCTTGCCACATTCGGCCGTTTCATGCGATGGTTGTACAAACGGGGGATCGGGTCAGCATTTGCCGTCGTGATATCGACTGTTCCTATGGTAGCGATGATCCCCTACTTCATCATGTATCACTTCGACCATGGGTGGTTCACTGCTGGCCTCATTGTCTTTGTCCTGTCGTCTGTTGCCGGAAAGATGTTCAACCTGCCAGTCTACAACCGAATTCTTGCCCTGAAAGAAGGTGAGACAGCGCTGTTTGCGGAGGAGCGCCGCAAACTCAAGACGGCCAACTGGATACGCGCACTGATCTGCCTGCTCTCCAGCATTCTTATGGTGATCCAGTTTGTAGGTGTCAAATAACAGGGCTATATTGCAAATAACAAGCGGATTCTGCTGCAGTGGGGAGAAACACGCGAAAGAAGCTTCCTTCATGAGCAAACACCGACAGAAGCCGTTCACGTGGCGTCATTTTCAGGCCGACATCGTTCGGTTGTGTGTGCACTGGTCCCTGCGCGACGCGCTCAGCTACCGGGATCTGGAAGAGATCCTGCTCGAACGAGATGTGCAGGCTTCTCCTCAAAGCCACCAACGGCTCCTGGTGGGTGGACGAGACGTCCATCAAGGTGAAAAAGCTATGGGGTCCCTCTCTCGAGCGGTTGCCTCGGAAGGGAAGACGCTCGAGAGATACTTCAGTTCAACAAAAGCTGCTCATGCTGCAAAACGCTTCTTTCTGAAGAGGTTTGCCTCCTCTACCACAGAGTCACAAGTGACCAACGTGGACAAACATGAGGATTTGACCGAGTACAAGCATGCTATGACAAGCATTCTCCGATGAGGTGAGTCGTGAGCGTACCATTTTCTCACCTGCTATTGGCTTGCCAATGGCTTAGCGTACAGAAAACGGATCTGTCTCGCGCTTTTGGTGATAAGGTCTTCGATAGACCGCGAGAGGTCAAAAACTTGAGCACAAACAGTGAGAGGGAGCCATCATATAGGCCCATCCTTCACCACATTTGAAATAGAGCCGAGAAAACACCACATGATGATAGTGTTGGCGAAATCAAAATCGAACTCGCGATGGAGGACAACATATCTCTAGTTTGAGCTTGGAAAACCAATTCGCCAACACTATCATCATGCGGTGACCCGCAATAGAGAGGATGAGAGAGAAAGGCGGTATGGACGGTGGCAGGAAACCTGAACGATTTGAGCAAGAGAGCGATCAACGATTTCAAGAGGAGCACCCTCTCCGACGATCATATGAGGACCAACAGAAGTCCAAGGAAGCTGGCGGTTCTCCCGATCAACAAAGACCACCCGACTCCCAGGAATCGTTTTTACTGGACCCCAGCCGACCTCGGCATTGGAGTTCTGAAATGGGCCAAGAGGGACC
>JAFMRP010001278.1 GCA_017354095.1 Ktedonobacteraceae bacterium | reverse complement strand
CCCTGCGTGAGGCAGTGTTACTCTGGCCAGAGGTCATCGTGATTGAGAATGTCCTGGGGATGCGGCAGTTTCCGCGCGTTATGGAGACGTGGCGCCACCTTCCCCATTACTATACGACGGAATTCGAGATGCGCGGCGAGGCGTTTACGCTCCAGAAAAAGGCCAGGCTGTTTCTCATCCTGCATCGGCAGCCCTTCACCTTTCAGCACCCGGAAGCCTATGCGCAGCCCTTCCAACGAACGCTCGCGGACTACCTGGACCCGCCATCAGATATCCCGGTGGCGCCATACATCTTGCGTCGCCTGGCGGGCCACTACCGGGATGGAGCCATTGTCTACCATCCCGAGCAGGCATCGCCGGTCAACCTGTTTACCAACTACAAGCGCGATCGCAGTAACTTCCTGGTGCAGGATATGGCAGTACCTGCAGGCGTGCGCCCGTTCTCTGTTCGCGAAGTGGCCCGACTGCATGGCTTCCCTGAGAGCTTCCAGTGGCGCGGTAGTATCAATAGCCAGTACGCCCAAATTATCGATTCGGTGATGGTGCCCGTGGCGCACGCCATTGGTCTGGCCCTCCATGACTACTTTTCCGCCATCCCAGCCATGGCACCACAACCCAAACCACATGGGCATCGCCTGGTCGCGCGCCATCAAAGCACTCAGGTAACACAATTGCACATGCCTCTTGAGGAGGTCAACGTATGAAGCAAACCAGTCTCTGGGAGTCAGAGCGCCTGAGCATGGAACGCTCTCTAGCATTGACTCTGGAAAGCTTGCAGCTCTACGGGCCAGCGTATCGCCATTGGGCGATGGCCTACAGTGGTGGCAAAGATAGCAGCGCAGTCGTGACGCTGGTCGCGCATTTCATTGCCTCTGGCCAGATCAAAGCGCCTGAAACGCTCACTGTGCTCTATGCGGATACCCGTATGGAACTGCCACCACTGCATCATGCCGCCATGCACATCCTCAAAGCGCTCCAGCAGCGCGGCATCCATACGCGGATTGTGCTACCCGCTCTGGATGAGCGCTTCTTTGTCTACATGTTCGGTCGCGGGGTTCCACCGCCCAAGAATCGCTTTCGCTGGTGCACGCCCCAACTCAAAGTGGAACCCATGGAACAGGCGCTGGTCGGACTCCGTGAGGCATATGGCGAGAAGTTCCTCATGTTGACCGGTGTACGCCTGGGCGAGAGTGCGGCCAGAGATCAACGCATCATCACGTCCTGCTCGCGTGATGGGGCGGAATGCGGTCAGGGCTGGTTTCAGGAGATGACACCTGCGCGGGTGGCCGATGTCCTGGCACCCTGCCTGCACTGGCGGGTCTGCCACGTCTGGGACTGGCTCACCTTTTACGCGCCCGAGGCAGGGTTTCCAACACAGATCATTGCCGAGGTCTATGGCGGCGATGAAAAAGAGGAGATCAACGCCCGAACCGGATGCGTGGGGTGTAATCTGGCATCGCGAGATGTCGCCCTGGAGACGGTGTTGAAACTCCCGCAATGGGCCTACCTCGCGCCGCTTAAACGGCTACGTCCGCTTTATCAGCAACTGATGAGGCCAGAGAACCGCCTCCGCAAAAATGGCGAGCGCAAGAAGAATGGGTCTCTTTCGGCGAACCCGATGCGCATGGGGCCGCTCCACATGGACGCAAGGCGCGCAGGCCTTGTGGAAGTACTCGCCATGCAGGAGGAAGTCAATCGAGCCGCGCACCATCTGAACAGACCCTGTATTGATCTCATCAACGAAGAAGAGCACCAGCGCATTCTGGAACTCATCGAAACCAACACCTGGCCAGACAAGTGGACCGGCGAGGAGATCCGCGCCGATCTCCTGGTCCCGCAGGTCGTGGCAGATGGCATTATCCAGGATCTTTTGATGAGGGAGCTGTAAACCGATGACCACGAAGGAATTAGCAGGCCTGGAGTACGAAGCCCTCCAGGCGGAAAAACGCGACCGCATGACGGCCAGGCTCCAGGTCTGGTCGTTGCTCCTGGGCCTGGTCGGAGCGTTCGGACTGGCCAGCCTGCAAGCAGGGACCACCAGTTATCTGGTCGCGCTCTATCCGCTGCTGGCAGCGTGCCTTGCCCGCTATACCCGTCATAGCGAGGCCGTACTGCATAAGGTGAAGGACTACCTGCTCAGTGTGGAGCAGCAGGCCTCCTATTCTGGGTATGAGCACTTCAACCGCA
>JAFMRP010001277.1 GCA_017354095.1 Ktedonobacteraceae bacterium | reverse complement strand
TGGGCTAAGCAGACGTACAGTGTATAAAAGAGGCAAGCAGGAGAATCTAGAACGGCTTATGCATTATGATTTTCTTTGTCCGCACTCTCCGGCAAGTGTGCTGGTATCTGTATCCCAGCATAGAGCTGATCAACTGCAACCTGGATATCGATGCTGCGCAGATCGATCTCTTCGCCGGCGCGATAGCTGCGGAACGTCCACCGGTCCGCTTCGCGCTGATAAACCTCGACCAACTGGACCTGATAGTTAATCAGCACATACTCTTGCAGCGTGGGCAACAGTTGATAGTCGCGAAATTTGTCGCCACGGTCAAGACCCTGGGTACCGGGGGATAGCACTTCCACAACTACATGAGGAGAACTGATAATGGTGGCCGTCCCTCGGTTGGAGATATCACAGGTGATGACTGCATCTGGCCGATAACATTTGTTGACGGCGTCAATGCGTACACGAGCATCCGAGTTATAGACTCGACAAGGTCCCTGGATGCCTAATGCTTCAGAGAGCAGCCAGCAGATACGCACCCCCAATGCGCTGTGATCGAGCGTGCCGCCTGCCATTGCTCTGACCTGGCCATCCAGATACTCGTACCTGACATCGGGATTGTTCTGATCGAGGATGAGGTATTGCTCAAAGCTCATGCTTCCTGGTTGTGGATGCGTTGCCATACTTGCCACCTCACTTCCTATATAACCCTGTCAAACTTTGTCGATAGGACCGCGCCGACCTCTTGTCCAGATGGCCAACGCCGCTGGCGCGTCTGGCGCACCTGCGCTTCGCGCCATCTGACGGCAAGGAATCGCCTGCGGCGGCGCGAGGGGAGAAGTAAGCAGGAGGGCCCCTCTTGTTCCGCTCGGCAACGGCGCTGCGCGCCTACCGCTGCGCAGCCAGCCGAGCGGAGAGGCAGCCGCTCTCCTGCACCTCCCGCTTTGTGCCCTTCACGTAAAGCTTAAACGGAGCGCTATACTTCAATTTACTCCACGCAGGGATAGTATACTGCATTATAGGTTCTTGCACAGTGCTGCGCAACCGAGAAACACAGAAGGGGACGTTATCGCTTGATTTTGGGAAGGAGTAGATAGCTGCAAGCGACGATGCTGCCCAGTATAAAGCAGCCGTTCCACAGGATGCTCGCGCCCAGGCGGTCCAGGATTAATCCCCCCAGGGCCGGGGCGATAAAGGCTGATAGGCCGCGCGCAAGGCTATAGATGCCCTGGTAGGTACCACGCAGATGGGATGGCGAGAGCCGGGCAATCATGTTGGTGGCGAGAGGCTGATTCATCATTTCGCCAAGGGTCCAGATGCAGGTGGCGAGGAGGTAGCCCACAAAGGTGTGTGCATATGCGTTCAATCCATAGCCTGTCCCCATGAGCAAGGCCGCAATTGCCAGCAAGATATGAGAGGGGAAACGAGCCAGGATGGGGTTGAGTGGTAAGCTTAAAAAAACCACGAGCAGGGCGTTGGCCGCGATGACAATGCCATATTGGGCCTCACTCAGACCGTGCGCATGCATATCTAGCGGGAGGGTGACGTTGTATTGTAGATAGATGCAGGTAAAGAGGAATGAAAGGATCGTATATCCCCAGAGTCGCAAGTCGCGCGCCGCTGTGAAAAATTTTGCGCGCGCTTTTTCTCCGCTGTCTTGCGAGGCCAGTTGTCTCTGTGGCCTGGTTTCTGGCACGCCCAGCCAGATCATTAAGCTAAATACCAGTGTTGAGAATGCGTCACCGAGAAAGAGCACCAGAAAAGAAAGATGCGCCACGGCGCCGGCAATCAGTGGTCCTATCGCCGCGCCCAGGTTGTTTGCCCAATAGCGCAATCCGTAGGCCTGAATACGGTTCGCGGGTGGTGCCAGGTCGGAGACAACAGCGGATACTGCTGGTCGATACAGATCGGTGCAATAGCCTAACAGGATAACTACCAGGGAGATAAGCGCTATTTGTTGGACGCTACTGAGTACAAGCATGAAGATCGCGGATAGAATGAGGCTGATTAACAGGGTTTTGCGCCTGCCTATGACGTCCGCCAGGATGCCGCCGCTCAGGCCTGCTCCCAGCGAGCCCATGCCATACAGTGAAACGATGAATGTGGCCTCGCTTACCGACATACCGCGCTCGGTGGTGAGGTAGAGGGCGAGAAACGGGATAATAAAGGTGCCGACGCGGTTGAAGAAGGTGCCGGCTAAGAG
>JAFMRP010001276.1 GCA_017354095.1 Ktedonobacteraceae bacterium | reverse complement strand
CGAACGCGATCCTCTAAAATGACACAAGCCTCTCGTATCACACGATCGTAGTGTTTATCCGCAGAGAGGAGATCTTCGCAGCGCTGGCGGAGATCGGGGTCGGCAACGAGTGTAAGTACCGACTGTATTTCCTGGTGCGCAGTGGATGCATGTTTTTCCACCTGACTCCCTTGCATGGTACGAGCGAGTTGCGTGGCAGTGATCTGCGCCGCTGTTTCCGCAGCGGTATTCAACTGTTCCAGAGAGGTAAGCGCTGAGAGCGGGAACTGAGCGCCGAGGCAATGATCCCAACCAAGAACCTCTTCGCATGCTTTCATCTGTGTTTCTCATCCAGGTGTAGACAGTTCCGGGCTATCTTGATAGAACGCATAGCGTGTTGTTCGAGATCCACTCTCACCGAGAACAATGAACACTGTGTCATGAGTAGGTATGACACGATAGCTGAAGTCAGGAAACGGAGCGATGCGCAGACGTCTGGGTGAGATGCCTTCGCGCTGTAAGGGAAAGCCAAGTACATTGACGTACGTGATTACCGGGTTGATGTAAGGATCTGGATTCCTTTGTACTTGCCAGGTGCCATCAAAAAGAAAAGCATGCTCAAAGCCAAAGCGTGTGTGCGGGTTTGCCCTCGACGCTCATATCACCTTCCTCTTCGCATCCTGATCAATGAGAGCCGGTTCCACCTGCTATTCGTTGCAGCAGAAACTCCGCCACCTGCTGCAGTGTCAGAATATGTCCTTGTATGATCCCTGAGATCATGAGAGTCTGTGCCTGCTCCGTGTGAGCGTCACTGACTCCTGATAGGTTCCGATGCAGCCAGGGATCCGGAGCCAGAACGAGCCACTGCAGATGAAATGGCTGAAACAGGTGCTCGTTTTCTTTCGTTTGCGAAGGTTTGTATCTGCCATGACAAACAGATCATCAGGCCCAGCCCGAGTGCTGTATGCATGGATGCCTACATTATGTGCGTATCGGCAAGTTTTCACCTCTATTTTACGCCCGTTTTACTCCTTCTGTCAATCGAGCTGGATGCTCGGTAGGTTGTGGGCGAGCAGAGGGAGCTACACTACCCCTAGCATTCTCTGCTGAGATCACGTTTTTGCCAGTGTTGTATATCGAGAGAAGAACTCGTCATCTCGCTTCTCTCGCACCAGGAGCGAGCCACGAGATCGTATCCCCAACGAAGCCAAGCCATCACTCCAAACCCAAACAGAGGAGTGATGACTTGACCGTAAGCTCTTTACTTCTTGTGCCCTTGCGGGTTCGTCGCCCGGAACCCCTTGCGCCGCGTCTCTCGTGGTCCAGGGATACTCGCCGGAAGATGATCGCCGGGGCTGTATTTTCTCTTCTGCTCCTGAATGTCCTCATCATTCATGTGCATATAGAGCTTAACGGTTGCCATATCTTCATGCCCCAACAGCTCTTGGAGACTGAAGGGATCCTTGCCCAGCTTGAGATAGCGGATGGCAAAGGTGTGGCGGAAGGTGTGTGGGCTGATGCGCTTATTCGTAATGCCCGCTCGCTTCTTGAGCCGTGCGAAGAGTAAGGTCACCCCATTTTTGGTGAGTGGTTTGCGCGTCTCTGCCAAAAAAAGATGGTCTTCGCCGAGGCTGCCCCACGCCTCCAGTTCGCGTTCATCGGGCCGGTGCCGATCCAGATAATGGAGCAGGTTGCGCAAGCAGTTTTGCCCAAGTGCAATCCGTCGCTCTTTCGCGCCTTTCCCTTTGACGGTAATGAGTCCATGTTTGCGGTCAAAATCCTCCAGCCGCAAATGGATCAATTCGGAAAGGCGAATACCGCTGTCGTAGAACAGCCAGAGGATCGCCCGGTTGCGCACGGCGGCTCGCTCTGCAAATGGCCCCACCTCGTTAGGGGGAGCGCAGGCCAACAGGAGTTGTTCAAATTCCTCATCACTGATGGTTTTGATCAATGGCTTGCCCACCTTGGGAAACGCCACCCGCTCAAACGGATTCACCGCGATGGTTTGCTGGCGGACCAGCCAATGAAAAAAGGCACGAGCGGAGCGCGCATAGGTTTGGACGGTCCGTTCCGTGCGCATTTTCCCGCGCGCGCCTGGGATTTTACGCAGAAAGGTAAACCAGGCCGTGATATCGGGAGCATCAATCTCGTCCACATGGGTGATCGCTCGGTCTCGTTCCAGAAATGTCTGGAGTAGCCCGAGTGCGGTACG
>JAFMRP010001275.1 GCA_017354095.1 Ktedonobacteraceae bacterium | reverse complement strand
GCTTGTGCTGCAGTTGGAGATACCGCTCGCGGTGGTGCAGAGGTTAATAGATGCTGCTCACGAGGCGGGTGTGCCCATTATACTCAACCTGGCTCCTGCCCAGGCGCTCTCTCGTGAGGCCTTGAGCAAAATCTCTGTGCTGGTGCTCAACGAGACCGAGGCCGCGCTGCTCAGTGGGCAGCGTGTGGACAACGAAGAGGATGCGCGTATTGTTGCTACGGTGCTGCATGGTTATGGGATCGATACGGTTGTCATCACGCTTGGAGCGCGGGGAGCATTGCTTGTAACGCATGATGAGCAGGGCAAGCCCCATAGTATCTACCAGCCTGCGCCCAAGGTGCAGGTTGTTGATAGCACAGCTGCTGGTGATTGCTTTGTTGGTGGTTTAACCGTAGCATTGTGCGAAAACCAATCGCCAGAAGAGGCGCTGCGCTTCGCCGTACAGGCCAGCGCACTGAAAGTGACGAAATTTGGTGCCCAATCGGGCATCCCCACGAGAGAGGAAGTCCTTGCATCGTATCATACTGGACACTGACCCGGGCATTGACGACGCCCTGGCCTTTTTTCTTGCGCTGGCTTCGCCTGAGATACAGCTAGAGGCGATTACGACCGTCAGCGGCAACGTCGATGTTGAGCAGACGACACGCAACGCGCTCACACTTTTACAGCTGCTTGATCGCGGTGATATTCCTGTCGCGCGCGGCAGCCGCTATCCTATTGTGCGTACACCGGTAGAAGCCACTGAGGTTCACGGCGCTAACGGGCTGGGTAACATCGAGCTGCCCCCCCTCAAGCTTCAGCCAATTGCGCAGCACGCGGCAGATCTGATTATCGAGAAGGTACACCAGTACCCGGGAGAGATCACACTGGTAGCCATCGGTCCGCTCACCAATCTCGCGCTCGCGCTTCGTAAGGAACCAGGCCTGGCCCAGCACGTGCGTGAGGTGGTAATCATGGGCGGCGCGGTTCGCGTGCCTGGCAACGTGACGCCCTGCGCGGAGTTTAACATCTTTGCCGATCCGCATGCTGCCCATATGGTTTTCCATGCTGGCTGGCCGCTGCGGCTGGTCAGTCTCGACGTGACGCAGCTCGTCACATTCGCGCGCGAGCACATCGAAGAGTTCACCAGGAGTGGGGGTGTCGTAAAGGACTGCATCAGGCAAGTAA
This sequence comes from Ktedonobacteraceae bacterium, assembly GCA_017354095.1. Classification (GTDB taxonomy): domain Bacteria; phylum Chloroflexota; class Ktedonobacteria; order Ktedonobacterales; family Ktedonobacteraceae; genus Bu33. Next base: position 1,025 of record JAFMRP010001275.1, on the reverse strand, counting down.
CGAGCTTCTATTTTGAGCGCTTCGCGCCGTTTTATGGTATATCGACCTTTCAAATGCACGATCCGCTCTGCCTCGCGACCGTCTTCCAGCCGGATCTGGTGACGTGGGAGGAGGCGTATGTGGACGTCGAGCTGCACGGGACACTCACCCTGGGAGAGACCGTCGCCTATTTCAACGATTACAACAGGCCTGACAAGCCAAACATGCGGGTTTCCAGCGCTGTTGACGCAGAGCGCTTCATTCGGCTCTATGTGGAGCGAATCGAGCAGGCGTGGACATAGGGGTGCTTTGACAAGCGGGGCGCCGATGGGCTATATTACTAAGGAATTATATTCCTACTGATTTGCTCGGAATAGCTTGAGCGCAAAGGAGCCTTTGCAAATGGCAGAAATCAACAAGGCAGAAGTCTTGGATGCGCTGCATGAGTGCTACGACCCGGAAATTCCCGTCAATATTGTTGACCTGGGCCTGGTCTATAATATCGAGACTGATGATGAAGCGGGCAACGTGCATGTCACCATGACATTGACGGCCATGGGTTGTCCGATGGCGGGAGATGTAATGGCCGAAGTCGAGTCAAGGGTGTGTGAGGTTGAAAATGTGAAAAGTTGCAAGGTTGAGTTGACGTTTGACCCGCCCTGGTCACCTGATCGTATGACAGAAGATGCCAAGTGGGAGCTTGGCATGGTATAAAAGGGTAGGAGGTTGCCTGGTCAGTAGGACTGGCAGCCTTCCGCCTCGTCTCTCCTCTATTAAATAGAAAAATAAAAAATCTACATTGTGGGTATAAAGGATTATGGCCACAAATAACCCATATAGCGCGGATGTACGGGCAACACTACTACTCAGCGCGGAAGAGGCTCAAACCGGCACGCAGCGTATGCTTACACTGCCGGGAGGGCGGCCATACACCGTGACTATTCCAGCCGGGGCTTATAACGGGCAGGAAATTACTATACCTGGTCAGGGTTTTCCCAGGCCGGATGGAGCGCTGGGCAACCTGATTATTACGCTCTCTATTGCCT
>JAFMRP010000284.1 GCA_017354095.1 Ktedonobacteraceae bacterium | reverse complement strand
CCGTGGTGCTGGTTGGCCTTGACCTGCGTTTTATGCGCATTGATCTGTCGCCTATCTGGTATCGTGAAGTCAATCTGATTGGCACCTTTGCCCATGGTAGCGAATGCTGGTCGTCCTCCGGTGTGGAGCGGCCGCGCTCCACTTTTAGCCTGGTTGAAGACCTGATCATACAGGGGAAGATCCATCCCGAACAGCTTATAACCCACCGCTTTGCCATCAATCATCACCGTGAGGCCCTGCAAACTGCTCATAATAAGGGTCAGAGCCGGGCTATCAAAGTTGTTTTTGATTATTCGCTTGTGCCTGCTACCGTTGTGCCCAACGTTCGAGCCTCGGCACGCAAGCCCCGCCCATCTACACGGGTCCCGTTGACATTTGACGATATCACATGGGAAGAGGATGCTTTCCCGCCTGAGCGCCAGAAAAGCCCGGTGTCCGCCGATCCCTCGCGTCTGGAAGAGGCTGAGACACAGCCAATCGCCGCCAGCCCGGCCCCGGTACGGCCAGTCGAGATGGGACACGCGGAGCTGGAGATTGAAAAGCCGATGAATCAGCCGGTGCAGCCGCAGCTACATGAAGAAGAGACTGCTCCACTGGTTTCACAGGTGGTAACTACGCAGCAAGAGCGCGAACAGCAGAACGAAGAAGATAGTGTGCCGGAGCAGGATGCTGAAAGCATTGAACAAGAGGAAACGGTTAAACAGGGAGCCGTAGAAGCAGTCGTCAGTCCGCAGGAAACTGGCATCGAGCAAGAGGAAAACAGCGTGCAAGAAGATGGTGGTGAGCAAGAGGAAGTTAATAGACAGGGGGATGATGGCGAGCAAGAAGAAATCGGTGTTGGGCAAGAAGCAAACAACGTCGAGCCATGGGAGCCAGGCGCCCAGGAGATTACCAGCGAAGAAGAGATGATGGCTGAGCAGGAGGAAGGCGGCGCACAAGAGACGGGCCTCGAACAAGAAGAAAATGACGTACAAGAAGTAGAAGAAACGACCAAGGTGCAAAAAGAAAACCCCGTACCCGTAACAAAAACACCCTCTTCAGCGTTACTACAAGAGAACAATATGCGTGCCAGGAGTGGGCAGCACCGTCCTGCTTCACGGGGCACAAGAAGACGGAAGAAACGCTAGTATTCTGTCAAACGAAGTTTGACAGACGTGTGTTCTCTTGCCAGCCCGCCAACGCTGCTGACGCAGCTACGCTTCGCGTCATCTGACGGAGAGGCGTTCCCGCTACGCGGTCAGGCGGTCTGAGAGGAAGCGTCAGTAGCAGCGAGGGAGGAGAGATGCGGGGCACCCCGCACCCCGCAAGGGGACGCAGTCCCCTTGACCCCTGCTTTGCTCCCTTCACTTGAAACTTGACAAAATAGTATAGTAGAAACGAGTATTGCAGGGACGCAGATCCCCAATGTAGAGGCTACGCATAGAGGCAAGCCTGATTTGAGTAAAGCGCGAGCTTTTATTCGCCTTCCCTCTTACATTATGGTAGACAACAAGGACAATAGGACGATGATGAAATTAGACGGAGCAATTTCACCGGAAAATACGCTGTTTGTCTTGCTCTGCTTTGAGGGGCCAGATGTCTACTCCACTGCCGGTGGTCTGGGGACGCGTGTTACTGAACTGAGTGAGGCGCTGGCAACCCAGGGATACACCACGCACCTGATTTTTATTGGTGATCCCTATCAGCCAGCAGTGGAAACGCGCATCGATAGCCGCCTGATCTTGAAGCGCTGGTCGCAGTGGGTGAGCAAGTATTATCCGAACGGCGTCTATGATGGAGAAGAGCATAAGCTCTACGACTACAACGAGAGTGTGCCGTACCATATCTATAATGATATAGTGCGTCCGGCGGTAGATGAGGGCAAGACGGTCGTCATCATGGGTGAGGACTGGCATACCGCCGAGGCTATTTGTCGCACCTCAGATCTGTTGCACTGGTTTGGCGTGCGCCAGAAGGTGCTGCTACTGTGGAATCTGAACAGCCTCATGTCGCTGCATCGTATTAACTGGGGACGGCTGAACTTTGTCAGCACGCTCTGCACGGTGAGCAAATACATGAAGCATAAGATGTGGAATCTAGGCGTCAATCCGCTAGTGATTCCCAATGGTATTCCCTCGCGCCATATGGAGATGGTGGATCAGGAGGCTGTGCAGCGCTTGCGTGCTATTGTGCGGCGTGATGATCCAAAGCGGCTGTTTCTCTTCAAGATCGGGCGTTTTGATCCCGACAAGCGCTGGCTCATGGCGATCGAGGCTGTGGCTCGTCTGAAGCGGAGCGGCCATCCGGTGACGTTGTTTGTGCGTGGTGGTATCGAGCCGCATGGAGCCGAGGTTTTTGGCCGGGCCTACAATCTGGGCCTCTCGATTCAGGATATCGTGGCGCAGCGGCCCAACCTGGAGCAGTGCATTGATGCTATCGAGCAGGCTGGCTCCGCAGATATCGATATCTATAATCTGCGCTTCTTCCTACCTGAAGAGTTTGTGCGTACCTCGTACGCGGCCGCCGATGCTACGCTGGCCAATAGTGGTCACGAGCCCTTTGGGCTGGTGGCGCTCGAAGTCATGGCTGCCCAGGGGATTGCGGTGACGGGCTCTACTGGCGAGGATTATGCTATCTCGTTCGAGAATGCTATCGTCACCGAAACAGATGATCCTGATGAGATTGTGGGTTATCTGCTCTACCTGAGTCGTCATCCTGAGGAACAAGATCGCATGCGCAGTGCCGGACATTATACGGCCAGGCAATTCCTGTGGGATCATGTGATTGAAAATCTGCTGGGGAAGCTGGAGTTTCTGGCTCGCAAGCAAAATATTATTCTGCCTACGCGTGTCAATACATCACGCAACGGTGCAACTAAGGGAGTGGCTGTTGTTGGGGATGGGGTACGTGTGGAATCTGGTGTGTGAGGGGGAAGTTTATGGTTGCTGATCTAGCCATTTATACTGTGGTACATCAACCGCGTCGTTTGAAGCTACCCGCGCAGCCGATTCCACGGGGGGCTTCAGCTGAAGATATTGCCCATTGCCTGTTTGACGAACAGATGAATGAGCGCTACTTCCGCAAAGTGGCGAAATATTGTTACTATCCAGCGACACGTATGTTTCTTGATCTGGTGCGCCAGGGCCTGCGTTTCTCTATCGGCTTCTCGCTCTCGTTCGTGCGCCAGGCGCAGATGTGGGATCCGGATCTACTGGACCTGTTTCGTGAGCTGGTGGCCGAAGACAATGTGGAGCTTATTGGAGTTGAGCCGTATCACAGTTTTCTATTCCTGCTGGATCTGCCAGCCTTCGTGCAGCGGATGCGCGAGATGGTGGATGAACTGGAGGATGTTTTTGGGAAGCGGCCTGTCGTAACTGATACGACAGAGATGTGTATGTCGGCTTCGCTCTATCACGCGCTTGATGCCGCTGGATTTCAGGGGGCACTGCTGGATGGCCGTCCCTGGGTCATGGGGTGGCGCGAGACATCGCATCTCTATCGCTATGGTGGCGAGATCGCTGCTCCGCTGCTGACTCAGAAACCGGTGACGCGCTCGCGGCGTGTGGTGCGTGATGCTGCGCAAGAGAGCAGCCCGTACCTGCTGGCGCGTCACCTTGATCTTAGCGATGATGTTGGTTACCGTTTTTCCAATCGTAGCTGGGCTGGCTTTCCCCTGTACGCGCCAAACTATGCCGATTGGATTGCTGATACGTGGGGTGATCTTGCTCTGCTTGGGTGGGATTACGAGACCTTTGGCGAGCACCATCGCCTGGATAGCGGTATCTTCGAGTTTATGCGCTCTCTTCCCCGTGAGCTGGAGCGGCGCAACGTCACGACCTATACCGCGAGCGAGTTGATCGCGCGCCACCAGGAAAACACGTATGATTTGCCCCTGCCGGTTTTTCCCACGACCTGGGCTGGAAGTGGTGGTATGGAGTTTTTCCTGGGGAACAGCGCGCAGCAGGCCATTTTACAACTGATGGGCCATATCTATGGAGTAGCCAGGCTGACTGAGAATCCAGAGATGATGGACCTGGCGCTCTGGCTGGCACAGTCTGACAACCTGCACTTGATCCAGTGGTTTGGTCGTAGTGGGCCTGAGGCTGAAGTTTCGGCTTACTTTACCCCGCAAGAGTGGTGGGCGCTCGGGGCCAATGGCGTTATTCACGAGCAGCAGCAGGTTTACATGAATGCGCTGCACGCGATGGAGTCCTACCTGCCTACGCGTTTACGTCGCCAGGCCGGGCTGAAGAAGCCGCGCAGTCGTGCGCGCAGCCAGGCTCCTGTGGCTGAACTGGCGGCTGTTGCCTCTTCCGCCTGATGGGTGAGATAAGGTTATGTTGTATGATGACGGGGGTTGTGGCCTCTGTCATCATATGACCTGGTTAAGATTTCTCTATTTTCCGCATTACTTTTTAACCTCCCTCTGCGCAAAAAATTGACTGAACCTGGTCTATTTAGTTAGACTCACTATTAGCAAATATGTTGAATAGAGGTAGCAGGATATGCCGGAGCCACGTGCTCTATCATCGCGCCAGCGCCAGGAGGCGATGGCAGAGGAACTCTATCCCGATATTTTCGCGTTTCAGCCTCCTGGAGATGCGCCGGTACGTATGTTGCCCAACGATGACCAGGCTGCTTCCACGACGGGCCATTTGCCTGCGTTGCGAGAGCGAGCGACGACCGGTCAGGTAATGAAGGTCGCTACTCCTCTGGTAGATGCTGCTACCACGCAGTCGCTGATCATGGCGCTGCGATCAACCGTCTCCGGGCCGAAGCGAAAGGTTGTGATCATACCGGGCAAGCGGCAGGCTGCTGGAGCAGCGCAAGGCGTGGAGCAACCTGCGAGACGGCTACCTCATCGCTGGCGCTGGGGTTTGACTCTGTGCATACTCCTCTTTTTCCTCTCATTTTCGATTTTCACGCTGACCCCGCTATCAGCTGGCCAGACGGATGTGCCTCTGGTGGGTGGGCTGATCCAATTTGTGCATATGCAGGAGCAGCATCTGGGCATCTTCTCCGCTCACCAGGCTCCCACGACCCCCGCACCGGTTCTGCCGAATATGAACCTGCCCAAAAGTCAGTATGTTGCTATCGCGCGCCAGGATGCCATTGACGCTGGTATACCTCCTGATTATTTTGTGCGCCAGATTAATGCAGAAAGTGGCTTCAATCCTAATGCAATCTCACCTGCCGGGGCGGTTGGCATTGCCCAGTTCTTACCCAGCACCGCCGCTGGTCTGGGCTTTGATCCTTATGATCCCATTGCTGCTCTCAAAGGTGCAGCCAGGTATATGGCCACTTACTATAATAAATATGGCCAGGATTACGCGAAGGCCCTGGCGGCCTATAATGCTGGTAGTGGCACCGTTGACCACGCAGTGAGCGTGGGTGGGGCCAACTGGATGAATTATATTCCGCCAGAGACGCGCCATTATATTGCGACTATTATGGGTATTTAGAGGTGAGGGAGCGAAATTCTCCGGGATATGGGCGTGCGAGGCGTTATTAGAGGATGATCTACGGCGATAGTGGGGAAGGTGGTTGCGAAATGGCTGGACTGTGTTGTGATAGAGGCGTGAGTGCTGTTGGTGGTTAGATGGAGGGGGCTGGCCGTTTGCGCGGTTTTTTTTGTGCTCTGTCTTTTGATCAGCCGGGTGCCTTTACAGCTTGCGCAGGGTGTCGTGAAGGCAGAAATTTCGCCTGCTCGTCCTCTGGATCTGCTGGTTTTGTGGCAAGATCCGAAGTTAGAATATGTCTATGATGCACAGTGGAGCCGGGATATGGTGCTGTTCCTGGTTCTCGTCTTGCTGGCATTTCTCGTGTACATGGTTGCCCTTTGCCTGCCTGGTCGTCAGCCAGAGGAAGGCAATTACTGGCCTGTATACTGCCTGACCTGGCTGGTGACAATTGGTGTTGGCATTGTTTTCGTGCTTACACCTGCTATGCTTTCTCATGATATCTTCTCTTATGCTGGCTATGGACGCTTGCAGGTGATTTATCATGCCAATCCCTATTTTACGCCTCTGGCTGCCTTTCCCCATGATAGTTTTAGAGCGATCAATGATTGGCCCGGGGTGCCTTCCGCTTATGGTCCAATCTGGCAGATGATATGTGGTGCGCTGGTGCCAGTGATTGGTGATAGCCCGAGCAGGGCGATTATCGTTTATCGTTCGGTGGCGCTGGTGGCGCATCTGCTTAATGTCGTGCTGATCATGTGTATCCTGCAAGCCCTGGGGCGTTCATCGCGCACGGTAGCGTCAGGAATGCTGCTGTATGCCTGGAATCCGCTGGTGCTGGAAGAGAGCGTCATGGGGGGGCACAATGACGTATTGATGATGACGTTGATCCTGCTGGGCCTGCTGTTCAGCGTACGAAACGTTGAGCGCGGCGGGCGCTTGCCTCT
>JAFMRP010000283.1 GCA_017354095.1 Ktedonobacteraceae bacterium | reverse complement strand
TCCTGCACCTCCCACTTTGTTCCGTCGCGCTACGATGGATCTACAACCTCCTTCGGCCTCACAAAAAATAGCGCTCGCAGGTCTACCAGCACGTGAATGACGATGGGAATAAACAGGCTGCCCGTGGTCACAAAAGCAGCCATCAGCAGCGCACCCATCGCGCCAGTGATCAGGACACCCTGCCGCCCCTGGTAGAAGTGCCCCAAACCGAAAATTAACCCCGAGAGCAGAATGAGCAGCAGCGCGTTGATGCCAGGGAAAAGCAGATTGAAATAGTAATAGAGAAAACCCCGATAGAGCACTTCTTCACACACACCCGCGGTTACTGCGGCCACTACCCAGAGCCAGCGCTCACCCGGCGATGTGGGCAGCAGCTTCACCGCTACCTCCTCCTCAATACTTTTGTACTGCTCGGGATCACGTATCAATACCCGGTAACCAATGACCGTTCCCAGTATGAAGAGCAGAAAAACCGCAATCCAGGCAAAGGCGAACAGGGAATTTGTAGGATCGACCAGCCCGATAGCGTCAATACTCTGACCGGCCGTTAACAATACAATGACCACTGCCAATACCCAGAACCATTTGGCGACGATACCACGCACATAGAATGAGACGCGCGCATGCTGGTCAGCCTGCAGATTCTGCTTGAGACGGCGATAAGAATAGGAGCCAAGCACTGGCTGAACAAACACGCAATACAGGGCCAGAAGATGCGCAAGGAAGGTCGATATCGCAGTCATAGACCACCTTATTCACGATTACTATGTTGTGCCACACTGCGGCCAAAACAAGATGTAACGTATATCGTACAAGGTTTTTGCGCCCTCGGCAAGAAGGGATTTTTTCATCTACCAGGTATACCTCTATGCTGCATATGTGAAGAGCCTTCCAGAGGGAAGATGGAAGGCTCTCCATAAGCGGAAGGGAAACAAGGGTGTGGTCTAGTTGTGCGGCGTAGGCGTGCCATCCGGCTTTCCCTGAGCAGGTGGTGTAGGAGCGCCGTTCGGTTTCCCCTGGCCGTTGCCTTGATTGTTGCTATTATCATTGCCCTGGTCGTTGCCAGGCTGATACCCCGGTATTTTGTCCTGCAGACACTTCATGAACGGCGTGGAACCACAGTTCTTCAGCGCGTCCGCAATCGATGTCCAGATATTGTCGTCGGTCAATTTTCCCCCGGTCGTCCCGTGTTCTGCAAGATACTTCGCGTAGGTGAGCACCTGGTTAATCTCACCGTATCCAAGCTTTTTGCTAGAATTAACAGCTTCTCCTTTGGAGGTCATCCCCTTGAAGGTTCCCTGGTGGAGTTCACAAATCGCTTGTATCCCCTTGCCCTTCTCAGACATGCTCAAGCCAAATTGCTTGACCAGGTTTTGCGCTTCTACCTGACCTGGGCACCCCTTCGCGCCCACAGCATTTTTGTGATCGTTGCCCGCGTTCGTCGCGCCAGGAGTCGCGTGACTACCAATAACTGTTGATTGCATGACCTGTTGACCTGCTGGCGTGGCGGCGGCGACAGACGCTCCTCCCACCAGCGCGGTGCCCACTATAACGGTGGCAAGCGCCTTCCCTTTGAGCAAACCACCGAGAATGCTTCCAAAACCCATACAGTTTCTATCCTCTCTTTTCTATGTAAAATAAGTGCAGTTATAGCCCTCTGATAGACCATATCCTGCCGTTTCGTTACCTTTCAAACAGATAGTTACCCCCAACTCTTCGCTGGTTACGTATTGTTGATGAGATAGCCCATAATGGCACTATGACGTGCTGATCGCCTGGTAGAGGCTCTGGGCATCCTGTACCAGGTCATGGAGATGGATTCTGAGAGGTGCATAAGCTCTGAGCAGTTCCCGGTTAGGTGTTTTGATGTCTTGCGCGGCCAGTTCGCCGATACGTGCGGCGATCCATGTGCTCAGCGCGTTCTGCACTGTGCGCAGACCCTCTTCTAACTGTGGCATGCGTAATGGCTGCTTGCCGGAAGATACTGCATCCTCAACTCTCTGCAAGGTGTCCTCAACCTGGCGCGCCAGGGACGATAGGCCCGGCAGAGCCCGCAGCGCAATTGATGGAACGGGTTGTGCGGAAAGCGCAGTAATGGTACTGCAGAGCCGCTGAGTATACATGACAAGCGCGTAAAATTGCTCAAATCTTACCTGCCTGGCGCGTGGCTCGTTCGCGAGGCGCTGCAAAGATGAGGCCGCATTGACACACTCTAGATTGGCTTGCTGGCGCGCTTTTTCAATCTCCGCAGGCGAACTCTGCTCGCCAAGATAGCCAGCCAGGACGCAGTGAAAGAAACACCGGTTCGCGGCCAGCGCTCTGGCAATCTGTTCGGGTAGCCGCTCGCTCTCCCACTGCGGCCAGAACAGGTAGATTGCAATGAGCGCCAGCACACCACCGGCCACCGTATTAGCAACGCGCTCCAGGGCGACCTCCCAGTTACCGGGGTGCGCGACGTCAATAAATAAGACCAGAAATGGCGTCAGGAAGAGCGAGAAAACACCATAATGGCGCGAAAAGTGTGCATAGGTTAGAAAACAGAGCACAGCTATCAAAAAATAAAGGATCATCTGGTTATAAATCAGCGCAACAAGTACAATGGCGCAGGCTCCCCCGGCTATCGTTCCGCCAACCCGCTGCCAGACACGCTGGCGTGTGGCCTGAAAGTCTGGCCTGAGAATAAATGCAGCAGTGAGTGGCATCCAGTAGCCATGCGGTATCTTGAAAAATGTGGAAATGGCGGTCGCCAGGGCGACAGTCACGCTGAGACGTAACGCATGGCGATAGACCTGCGAATGTGGAGTCAAATTGTCGACAAATTTATGCCAGGCATTACCCGGCACTGAGCGCTGATCCCGTGTACCGGGCGGCTGCATCGCAGGCCCACTGCGCGGCTCAAAATCAACTTCGTCAACGATAGAGATAATGCTCTGAAGCGATAGAATAATCTGCCTGAGCGTACGAAAAATATGGCGCGCATTGGCGAATGCTACATAGTCCGTTTCCCTTTCCAGCGGCATTTTATGCAGGGCAGCCTGGCTATCGTCCAGTTCTTCCAGTACGCTTTCAAGGTCGATATGCTCGCCTACCATCTCGCTATGCTGAACCGCCTCGGCCACGCGCGCCAGTCCATCATCGACAACGTCTACTACCCGGTCCAGCGCCTCCTGTACCGTCGCTTGATGTACCTGCAGCGGAGCGGCTTTGATGCTTTCAGAGAGCGCGGTCAACGTTGCGAACAACATGTCAGCTTTAAGCATTAAGAGAAACATGTGCTGGGCCGTCAGGCTGGCTCCGCTCTGCGGATCACGCGATTGAGAAACCATCTGGTGTGCTGTGTCACGCACGGTCTGCACATTGATACGCTGCTGCCAGAGCGTCTCCTCCCACTGCAATCCTCCCGTATCATACCGCTTATGACTGGAATAGGTGCAGGCAAGCAAAGCCCGTAGCGCCTGGTAGTAACCCGCTACGGCGTCGCGGATAGGCTGATACGGCCTGATGGGCCAGGCCCAGAGGGTCAGCAGCATTGCCCAGAGACCGCCAAGCAGGATTACAGCACTGCGGAGTGAGGCCGTCGCCAGGTCCGCCGGTTGAGACAGCAGGATAATGAAGCTGCCAATCATGGCAAAACCGAGCTTGGAGCCGGCACTGCCGAATACATGCAACATGCCCGCGATAAAAATCCACACAAATATCAACATAACTGCCAGCAGCGTCTGCCGGCCAAGCAGGGTGGCACAGAAGCAGGAAAGCACGATCATGCTCAGACCCAGCGCCATAGAGCGGGCACGTGTACGATAAGTGCCACCGGGATCCGCTATGGCCGTATATAGCGCACCGATAAAGCCGATAAGACCCAGTGCGCTCTGCTTCAACAGGAGAGCAGCCAGCAAAGGACAGACGGTGATCGCGGTCATACGCAGGCCATATACTACATCACGCCTGCTCATACCCATAGTGGCATCGATAGCAGCTCGGAGCGACTTTTTTATCGACTGCAAACCCTGCTGTAGCCATGACATGACAGTGGTCCTTTGCCGGAAATAACTCCACATTTCTCTTTTCCTAGAATAAACACGCAGACCCTACACAACCAGCTACAAAGCAAAGAGAGAATCGGGTACAATGTAGACAGAGCCCATACATGCACTGTCGGTATTCCCAGGAAGGAGAAGGTACATATGTTAACCAGATATATCCGGGCAGCGATGGGTAAGGCGAAATACGAGATTCTCGAAGATGGCTCTTTCTATGGAGAAATTCCGGGCTTCAACGGTGTCTATGCGAATACAGGTACACTGGAAGCCTGTCGAGATGAGCTGGAAGAAGTGTTGGAAGAGTGGATTTTGCTACGTGTCTCCCGTCATCTTCCTCTTCCGGTTGCCGCTGTCTGACCTCCCCCATTGTGTTACAATACGCGTAAGATGAACGACCTGTGGGCAGATTTAGATTCGCGAACGGTGGGGCAGGGACGCGCCAGGCGCTCGCGCCGCCTCAACGAACAAATAATTATTTCCACGCTGCGTACATGGCTCTTGCAAGACTACGCCGCCGCCTACTGTCGCTCTCTCGCCGCCACACGCATCTTTCGTCGCTGCTACTGGATCGACGCTCTGGGCATCGAGCGTCAGAACGAGGCACCCGCCGCGCAAGAGAATGGCACTCAGTCAGCAGGCAAACGACGCAGGGCGAACGCGAGAGAGACGATTCCGCAAGCCTTGCTGCCAGTTGCAGCCCTCTCACAACAATTGGCGGAAGCTGACAAGCCCATTACGCTCCGTGGCCTCCTGCTCTCAGGGGGAAGCAGCCGGCGCAAAGCGACCCGACCGGCACACCATGAACAGTCATTGGTGCTGCCGAAGGAGAGTGGGCTGGTCCAGGCGAGCTGGCTGGAGGCGGGACCCCTTTTACTGAAAGAGCTGGAACAATCCCCCGCGATTTTTCTGCTTAACCCCTTTGGGGCCAGCACTTTTACTGGCGAGGATCTGGCCCCCCTCTGCCAGCGCACGGTGCCGACCGAACTCTGCCTGCTGATACCACACAGGCAGATCGCCCTCCTGCTGCAAACCGCTCGCAAAGCTAAACAGGAGGAGCGGCGCCAGGCCGTGGCAACCCTGCTGACCAGCCTGCTGCGCAGCGACCGCTGGAAACGCCTGCCAGAGAGAGAGGAGGAGGAACAGCAGGCCGTGTCGGGTTGGCTGGATCTCTTCTGCACAGCCTTGCGGCGCCACTTTCCTTTCCCGGTACAGCGCATCGCACTGCCTTTCGTGGCCGGCTCCGCCCACGTTGAGAACGCGCCCTACAGCCTGCTCTTTGCCACACGACGCCAGGATAGCCTGGTCAGTATGAATGACGCTGTCTACCACTATCATGAACGCGTCCATGCCGAAAGCAGAAGCGGAGTGCTCAGTGAGAGATGGTTTGCGGCGCAAGAGCAGGAACGCCACGAGCAAAAGCTTCATCAGCTACAACAACACGTCCTACAACAGGGACGCACGCTGCGTATACGCCGCTGGCCAGATTTGCGCCAGCAACTGCTACTTACTCAGTTCGGCCAGTTCACGCTGCGCGATTACGACATGCTCATACAGCAGCTCTTGCGAGATGGAGAGGTGCGCTGTGAGTGGAGACAACGCGCCGTCGAGAACGACATTCCCGGCAACGATGATACCCTTTTCTGGCGATAGATAAAAGTAGGCGGATCTGCTGAGCAAGGAGACGCTACCAGGGGGAAACATCGGGCATGGGGACACCCAATGTTTTAGTAACGCCTCCTCATAGTAGTGTACTCTAAAACTGTGCATTTTCGTATGCTTAGTTAGCAGGTGGATGGCCTATTTGAAAAATCTGAACCGAAACGTTTACTCTGTCAAGCTTTACGTGAAGTGTGCAAAGCGAGGGTGCAGGGAGCGCACGTATCCATCAAACTGTTTTGATAGCTTTGACAGCACCGCATGCTGTCGTTATACTTAACACAGAAACCTTTGACCCGCAACGTCCGTATATCTAAAAGTACCAGCAATAACTTATAAATTCTCAGAAAAGGCGAAGACATCGTGGGTTTCGAATATATAGGTCCATTTCCTGATCCTGATAGACAGCCTCCATCCAATGCCAACCAGGAATCAGCCACACAGGGGCCGCAGGGTGCCCAGGCAGAAACAGCTCAAAATAGCTATCCACAACCCGAACAGCAGATGTTCCCTGGTGGCGAGCCGATCTATCGGGAGCATGTCTCAGGTCAGCTCAGACCTCCATACATTCCACCACCAGGACCGCCGCCGGTCTGGAGCCTGACCCCGCCAGCGCCGCCCAGTGGCCAGCCCTATGGCTATAACGGCCAGAACGGCTTCGCCCCTCCACCGGCAGCATACAGCCCTGGACC
>JAFMRP010000282.1 GCA_017354095.1 Ktedonobacteraceae bacterium | reverse complement strand
GGACAACACTTGTGTTGTCCTCGACCGCTTCCTTAACGACCTCTGATACAGCATTCAGGCTTCGGAACTTAGTCCGAACCTAACACTCGCTATGACCACAGCTATAGCATTTTTTACAGCCTTCCTCGTAAACCATTGTGTTGCAGCCGCACTGTGGACAGAGATTTCCCGTCAGCGTGAGCTGGCCTAGATCAAAAGGGCTGATCTGCTCCTCGTGTCCATTATGCCCACTATCATTGTTGTGCTGATCATCGGCGCTATGGCTGCTTTGTTCGGCGGTATTCTCCTCTGCAGGCTGAAGCGTGGTGAGGTGCATCTCCAGCGCGCGTGCTACTGCGTCTGGCAGTGAGCGTACCTGCTGCGAGCCAAAGCCAACCGAACGGCTGCCACCGATGCCGCGCAACTGCTCCGCAATCTCATTGACGCGATCCACCTGCGAGAGCGGGCTGAGCACACGTAGATTGAGCGAGATCAGGCGGCCCAATGCTTCGGCCATTGCCGCGATATCACTACCAGCTTTGCCCACGTTGATGAAGACCTCTAATGGTCCCTGCTCATCGCTATTGATCGTGATGTTAATCGTGCCCTCAGGAGCCTTCACCTTACGGGTATAGCCCTGGACCATTGATGGCAGCGGCTTGATACCCTGCTGGACTGAAGTCACAGGCTCGATAACGGCCTCTTTGGCGGCTTCCTGCTCAGCCTTTTTCTGCTCGTCCTCAACGCGTGTCAGTACTGCGTCGCGCGAGCCATCGCGATAATACGTGACACCTTTGCAGCCCATTTCATAGGCGAGGCGATAGAGCGTCTCTACCTGCTCGACCGTGTGATGATTGGGCGCATTGACCGTCTTGCTGATGCTGGAGTCGGTGAAGCTCTGAACCATCGCCTGAACGCGTACATGCTCCTCAGGAGTCAGGTCTTTAGACGAGACAAAGTAACCAGGCGTCTGCTCGTTGGAGTGCCGATCGCGCCATTCTTGCAGTAGCGGGTGATACAGGATATGTTCCCCCGTGCGATCCCTTCGGATCATAGCGAAGTCGTAGACTGGCTCGATGCCCGAACTCACGCCGGAGAGCAGGCTGGTTGTGCCTGTGGGAGCCTGCGTCAGCAGCACTGCGTTGCGAATACCCTGCTTTTTGATCTTGTCCTGAACGGCTTTGGGCAGGCGCTTAATGAACTTGCCCTGCATGTATTTATCGCGCTCAAATCTGGGGAAAGCCCCTTTTTCGGCGGCGTTATCGGCGGAAGCCTCGTAGGCCGCGTCGCGGATGGTGGTGTAGATGCGCTCGATAATCGGCAGTGACTCCTCGCTGCCGTAGGCAATTTTCATTTTGATCAGTGCGTCGGCCAGCCCCATTGTGCCCAGACCGGTGCGGCGCGTGCCAAGCTGGGCCTCACGGTTCTCAGGGATGAAGTATTCATTGGCATCGACCACGTTATCCAGGAAGCGCATTGCCACCTTGCTGGTCTCGGCCAATCGCTCGTAATTCATCTGCCCATTTTCAACGAATGCTGAGAGGTTGAGTGCGCCCAGATTGCAAACTCCCCAGGGAGGGAGTCCTTGCTCACCACAATTGTGAACAACAAGTCCGTTTGCAACGAAAAGATGTGAGACAGGTTCGGTCAGATCATAGACTGTCTCTTCACCATCAGCAATAAGCCCTTCGAACGTTGCAAGGAAGGTCTCTTTGTATGGTCCACGGATGTACTGAGCCAGCAACGTCTCTAATTTACCCTGTTTTTCTGGCACCAAGAAGCCAATCTGCTCAGCAAAGACACGCAGGTTGCTACCAGAGATTATCAGATCATGATATGCCTGACACTGATATGAGGCCTGTCCACCTTTGCCATCTGGCAACATTCGCTCTCTAGCATCGCGGCGGTTTTTATAGATGCACGAAGCAATACCAAAATTGAGCAGCAGTCTCTGTACGTTTTCCAGCAAAGTTTGACTGGCAGAGGTCAGGCGGACAGAAACGCCCTTCTGTAAGGTACCTTGAACGGAGCCATCAGCTGTAAAGAGTGCTGACAAAAAGCCTTTCTGCATCCCTTTTGATCCACGTAGCACAGAGGGCGGAACCTGAAGCTTCTCTGAGAGCAGAGTATTGTCAATCAGGCGCATCAGCCGTGTTGACTCAATACGGCACTCATTGCGCTCAGGGATGTTCACTATCCCAACTTCATAGCTGCGTTTTGTGAGATCAGCGACCAGTTTGTTGACGATGCTGGCAAATTCAGGGGCAATAGCACGCTCGGTTCCCCAGAAGCAAAGCGAGACAGCTCCTTTGTCACGGGTATTGATATAACCATCACCAACGAGCCAGCCGTGAATTTTGCCCAGATCCTCATTGCCAAGCGAGCCAAAGGCCCCTTCGCCGTGCAGCAGATGAATTTTCTCACCCGGAACCAGATCGCCAGCTTCTTTCCAACCTTCGAGTGTCAGCACCTTATGATCTTTAGTCAGGCGCAAAGCATAACCTTCAGTGGTTTGCAGGCGATACACAGATTTATAGCCTGTTGAGAAAACGTGGCTCGCCTGTCGCAGCATTACCTCTTTGGTAGGAGCAACCTTCGTAACCTGTGTCTGCATTCTGCCATGAGCGTATCTTGAGGGAACCAGCTCTCCAACGGCAATCTCAGGAGAAGCTACCGTGACAGGCAACCCAATTTCAGCCAACTCTTTCGCTGAATACAGGCCCCGATCAGTATAAATGAGTGTATCACCAGTCACACACGGATTTACGCAGCGTATCGTTTCATAATACCAGGTGTTCGATTCTTTGTTGTAGCGATCCATGAAGACGACACCGGGTTCGGCTGATTCCCAGGCGGAGGTGCAGATCAGGTCCCACAGGTGGCGAGCGCGGATCGTCTTTTTCACCTCTCCCTGCCAGGTCAGATCCCAGTCAGTATCATTTTTCACTGCCTCCATGAAGGCGTCGGAGACACAGACCGAGAGGTTTGCATGCTCGATTTTGCCCGCTGTGCGCTTAACCGTAATGAACTCTTCTATGTCTGGATGCGTATCATCCAGCATGAGCATTAAAGCCCCTCTCCTCGATCCACCTTGCTGTATTACATCCCCTGTCGCTACTGAGTATAATTGTGCCCAGGAGCAAGGACCGGAGGCTGTACCGTTGACGGTCTTGATGTAGGAGCCACGTGGACGCAGGGACGAGAGATTGATACCGACGCCACCACCGCGTGCCATAATTTCGGTCATGACTTTCAGATTGTCCAGGATGCCCTGGCGACTATCTTCAGGGCTGGGTATCACGAAACAGTTATAGTATGTAACCTGGTGGCCTGTGCCGGCACCAGCCAGAATACGACCACCTGGCACGAATTGAAAGCCAGAGAGGGCGTCGTAAAATTTCTTTTCCCATTCAGTGCGTTTTTCTTCAGTTGACTCTATTGCTGCAATGCCCCGCGCGACGCGCGCCCACAACTGTTCGGGGTAGAACTCCAGTGGCTGCCCAGAGGCGTCTTTCAGGGAATATCTATCCATAAATACTTTTTGGCGAATCCCTTCCAACTGCGTCATTTGCTGTTCCTCAGCAGCCGACTGGGAGGAAGGCTCTTGCTGTTTTAACATCCTTGATTGCTCCTTTTCCCTTGACCCTGTACGGTTTATATTTTTGTGATCTGTGAAGATTGTTGTGATATATCTCTCAGGGTGTCCGCAACTCAGTATACTCGCAAAAATCACCAAAAACAAGTCCTTCAACACAACATATTGATTTTTATTGGGCTTTCAACACAACATATTGATTGATGCGGATATCAGGGGATGGATATGGGGAAGGGATGCCTCCCTATTTTATGGCTTTTCTCGCCTCTGTCAATAGCTCTGGAGCTGGCAGGGTACGACGTTGTCTATGGCGATGCGATATAATTAGCTTGCTTAAAAATAACGCGGCTATTTAGCCTTTTGGAGCAGGCTCTGCCGATTGAGCAGCGTTATTACGCAGAACATGAGGGACCAAGGAGCACAATTAGTCCCTCTAGCGGGAGGATACATGCGCGCTGAGATACTTTCTTGTGGTACTGAATTATTGCTCGGCCAGATTACCGATACCAACGCGACTTACCTGGCTCAAAGCCTTGCCGCGCTGGGGATTGATCTCTATTACGTTTCGCAGGTAGGCGACAATCAGGGGCGCATTGTAGAGACACTGCGCCGGGCGTGGGGGCGCTCTGATCTGGTGATCATGACGGGAGGATTGGGCCCAACGGAGGACGATCTCACACGAGAGTCGATCAGTGAATTGTTGGGCGAGACGATGGCTGTTGATCCAGAACTGGTGGTTACGTTGCGAGCTAGATTCGCTCATTCGGTTATGCCGGAACGTAATCTCAAACAGGCCAGCCTGATTCCTTCAGCGCGCAGCCTTGCCAATCCAGTCGGCACCGCGCCCGGCTGGTGGGTTGAGAAAGATGATCGTATCATTGTTGCGATGCCTGGTGTGCCGGGCGAGATGTACAAGATGTGGGAAGAGCAGGTGCTTCCTCGCCTGGGCGCGCTGACCGGAGGCGTGATCTTCACACGCATTTTACGAGTTTCTGGCATCGGCGAATCAACGGTGGAAGAGAAGTTGGGCGACCTGATCCACAATACAAATCCCACGCTGGCTACCTATGCCAAGTCCGATGCCGTTGATGTGCGCATTACTGCGAAAGCAGCCTCCTCCCGCGAGGCTGAGAGCACCGTTGTAAGCATGGAGCAGCAGGTGCGGCAAATCTTCGGTCACTATATCTTTGGTATTGATAAAGAGACGCTGGCAGGGAGAGTAGGTGCTTTGCTTCTGGAGCGAGGACAAACGCTGGGAGTTATGGAGTCGCTGACCGGAGGGCTGGTCGCGAATGCCATTACTGATGTCGCGGGCAGTTCGCAATATTTCGTGGGCGGGTTTGTGACATATACTTCTGAGTTGAAAGCTCGTATGGGCGTTCCCGCGGAGACATTGGAGCGTTATGGCGCAGTGAGCGAAGAGACTGCCCGCGCGATGGCTCATGCTGTGCGCGAACGTCTTGGCACTGATTTTGGCATAGGGGTGACCGGTGTGGCTGGACCTGATAAGCTGGAGGAGAAGCCGGTTGGCACGGTATATATTGCTATCGAGGGGCCACAGGGTGTCGTGGTGGGGATGGGACCAGGCTGGCGTGGCAGCCGGAGCGATAATAAGCGCTACGCGGTGCTCTACACGCTGAACCTGCTCAGACGCTACCTCGATGGGTCGATCTCACCGGCGAAATAACTTCGTTGTGGGCTGCTGGCGTATAATAGCGAAAAAGCCTGTCCCCTTGTCATAGGCGAATGAGCGTGTTATGATCAGCAACGAGTAAGATCTGGAACAGGAGGGGTGGGCAAGAGCGGTAGCTGGTCTGTGTTCTTCCCCCTAACGTTGAATTATGGAAACGTCACGCCCAAATGTAAAACAGCTACAACCAAAGAAAGACCGCGCTGAACAGAAAAAGCATGCGCGGTCACCTTTTCGTTCCCGCCGCCCTTCTTCCTTCTTCAAGCTTCTGACGGTGTTGGGGCCGGGGCTGATTGCAGCCAGCGCTGGTAATGACGCAGGCGGCATTGCGACCTACAGCAGTATGGGGTCCCAATTTGGCTTTCAGATGCTCTGGGTAATGGTGATACTCCTGGTAGGAGTGGCGGTAGTGCAGGAGATGTGTTCTCGCATGGGGTCCGCGACCGGGAAAGGTCTGAGTGACCTGATCCGCGAGAATTTTCCCATTCGCCTGACCGCTTTTGTTATGCTTGTCTTTTTCATTGCCAATACTGGTGTGGTGATCTCAGAGTTTGTTGGCATGGCTACCGCGTTGAACCTTTTTGGTATTCCCACCTGGATCGGTGCTCCGGTTGGCGGCCTGGTCCTGTGGCTGTTGATAACACGCGGGTCATATGAGAAGGTGGAGAAGTTTTTCCTTGTCCTGACCATCACTTTTTTCGCCTATATCATCGCTGCGTTTATGGCACAGCCCCACTGGGGTGAGGTTTTGAGAGGGACGCTGGTTCCCAGCATTCAACTCAATGGCGCTTTTATCTTGATGCTGATTACCGCTGTTGGTACGACCATCAGCCCTTATATGCAGATATACGTGCAGAGCGCAACCGTTGAGCGCGGTATCCCGATGCGGGATTATAGGTATGTGCGCCTGGAGGTGTATGTCGGCTCGCTCTTTTCGATCGTCGTTGCCTATTTCATTATTGTAGCTACCGGGGCGACGCTCTTTGCGCATAGTGGCGGACAGGGCGTGGTGCTGGACTCGGCGGCCAAAGCTGCTGAGGCGCTGGTGCCGTTCCTGGGCATTTACGCTAAATATGTCTTTGCCGTAGGGTTACTGGGAGCCTCTTTTCTGGCTGCGGGCGTGCTG
>JAFMRP010001274.1 GCA_017354095.1 Ktedonobacteraceae bacterium | reverse complement strand
CCTGAGGTATGGGATGTGTTGGAGGAGGTCATCAAGGATCATCCTGTGCTGTTGAACCGTGCTCCAACGCTGCACCGTCTGGGTATTCAGGCCTTCGAGGCTGTGCTGGTTGAAGGGAGTGCTATTCAACTGCATCCGCTGGTCTGTTCGGCCTTCAACGCCGACTTCGATGGTGACCAGATGGCGGTACACGTGCCGCTTTCGGACAAAGCTCAGGATGAGGCGCGTCGTTTCATGATGTCCACGCGCAACCTGCTGTCGCCAGCGCATGGTGATCCATCCATTGGTGCCAGCCAGGATATGGTGTTGGGCTGCTTCTACCTGACTCAGGACCGCCCGGATAAAAAGGGTGAGGGGCGCGTTTTTACCGATGTCACCGAAGCGCTGCTGGCCTTTGAGCATGGTATAGTGGATCTGCAGGCCCGCATCAAGGTGCGCCTGGGTGATGTTGATGTTTATGATATGCCGCCGCCAGAAAAGGCCACATTGCAGGCCAACGGCAAGCCGGTAGAAACGACTGTTGGGCGTATCATTTTCAACGAAGCTCTGCCGGAGCGCCTGCGCTTTAAAAACTACTCTATGAAGAAAGAAAACTTGAGGCAGATTATCGCTGACTGCTTCAAGGAATATGGCCGCATCAAGACCACCGAGCTGGCCGACGAGATCAAACGTCTTGGTTTTTACTATGCCACCAAGGCTGGCATCACCGTTGCTATTAGCGACGTAAAAGTGCCGATTGGCAAGGCCGATGAGCTGACGAAGGCCGATGATAAGATCGCCGAACTGGAAGAGCAGTACCATGAAGGTCTGATCACCGAGAACGAGAAATACCAGCAGACGGTAGAAATCTGGACCGATGTGACCGACAAAGTAACCAAGATGGTGGAGTCTACGCTTGACCCGTATGGCTCGATCTACACCATTGCCAAGTCGGGAGCTACGAAAGCGAAGTTCCAGCAGATCCGTCAGCTTTCTGGTATGCGTGGCCTGATGGCCAGCCCTTCAGGTAAGATTATTGCCATTCCTATTCGTGGAAACTTCCGCGAAGGCCTGAGCGTACTGGAGTACTTTATCAGTAGTCATGGCGCTCGTAAGGGTCTGGCTGATACTGCTCTGCGTACGGCTGAATCTGGTTACCTCACGCGCCGTCTGATCGACGTGGCGCAGGATGTGATCATCACTGAAGATGATTGCGGTACCGCTGAGGGCATTTTGATCACGCAGGCTGACTCGAAAGAGATGGGCCTGGATGATATGTCTGGTCGCCTCATCGGGCGTGTTCTGGCCGAGCCGATACCCGGCCTAGAGCATATCGAGGTTGGCGACGAGCTGACCGACAACCTGGTCGAAGATATCATCGCTGCTGGTGTCCCTGCCGTGCGTGTTCGCTCGGTGCTGGCTTGCCAGACCAAGCGTGGTGTGTGCGGCAAATGCTACGGGCGTGACCTGGCCGCCAATGCTCTTGCTGGCGTGGGTGCGGCCGTTGGTATCATCGCTGCCCAATCGATCGGTGAGCCTGGTACACAGCTGACCATGCGTACCTTCCATACGGGTGGTATTGCTGGTGCCCAGGGTGACATCACGCAGGGTCTGCCGCGCGTGGAAGAGCTGTTTGAAGCTCGTGTGCCGAAAGATAAAGCGGAGATCAGTGAGATCGATGGTGTTGTAGAGATCGTCAAGGACGAGAGCAGCGGTGCTCGCACCGTGCGAGTCGTCTCAACGAACGTCTTCTTCGACGAATACAACCTGCCTGAAGGCACAAAGGTTCTGGTCAAGGATCATGAAATTGTGTCAAAGGACCAGGAAATCGCGCTCATGCCGTCTGGCGATAACGAGCAGATGCCAATACTGGCACGTACCGAGGGTGAGATTGTGCTCAACAGTGACCATGAGCTCTCGATCCGCTTCGAGGAGCGTGATGAACGCTCATACCCGATCCCGGCTGCTCGCAATATCGTCGTTGACAATGGTCAGAAGATCCAGGCTGGTACTGCAATTACCTCTGGCCAGCGCGATCCGCAGGATGTACTACGTATCCAGGGGCGTGATGCCGTTCAGGTCTACCTTGTCAAAGAGGTACAGCGCGTCTACCGTAACACTGGTGTGTATATCAACGACAAGCACATCGAGGTCATCATCCGCCAGATGCTGCGCCGTGTCAAGATCGACGACTCTGGCGATACTGAGATGCTGCCCAAC
>JAFMRP010001273.1 GCA_017354095.1 Ktedonobacteraceae bacterium | reverse complement strand
TCTTCCCCCGTTCCGCCTCAGCAAAGGAGCGGGCGACGACCACGAAGATGAGGGCAGGAATGGCGGAAGCCCCCATCCCCTGAATCGCACGGGCGACGATCACCAGCGGGTAGGACAACTGCAAGGCAAACCCCATGATCGAGCCGAGACTATAGATGACGATCCCGGTGATGATGAGGCGACGCAGGCTGTAGATATCGGACAACTTCCCATAAATGACCGAACCAATCCCGAAAAAAATCATGAAGATCGTCATCATCCAACTCACCCCCGAGGGCGTGAGCGAGAACTGCTTGGCGATCAGAGGGGTCGAGACGTTAAACACTGTCTCATTCAACACGGCGAAGAAGATCAGGTAAATGATCCACGGAACCAGTTTTTTCACCTTCATAAAGACCTTATTCTTTCTCGCTTCATGAGCGTGGCATCACGTGTGATGGTGCATGTATTGGTGGATACTGAACATCTCAAGCACGGTCAATCTATCATAACAGCCGAGAGACGAAAAAACTTCCTCCATCTTGCTCTCATTTACGCAGAGAGAGGCTTTCTTCACCATCAGCGAACACGAAAGGGTGTCGGTGCTCCTCTTGACCACCTGGAGAGTGGGCAGCTTTGCGATAAAGCTCTGCTCAACGCTCACGCTAGATGGAGTTCGGTGACAACAAGAACATGCCCGTTTGCAGACTGCCCGAAGTGGAAGTTTGTAGGGCAAGGGAGAGACTTTCTTGGATGACCTCCGGCTCCACTGGGGCCGTGAGGTCCAGGCGCCTGCGCACGGAGCGGATTGTGCTCAACAATGCATCATGGGAAAGATCAAGAACGGGCATACTGCCATTCCCACGTGTTGCGCAACGAGCTTAGCTCATCAGTACTTGGGAGAACGCCCTCTCTTTCTTAAAAAAGACACCCCTTAACATAGGGAGAGGAAGAGAAACGTGCCGAAAACGGGTGAACCGCTCACACGCCAACGGATGCTGGTGGCGGCCTTATCCTTGATTGATCGAGAGGGTCTGGAAGGCTTTAGCATGCGCAAGCTTGGAGCTATGTTAGGTATCGAGGCCATGGCGTTGTACAACCATGTTGAGAATAAACGGACGCTGTTTGATGGGGTCATCGAACTGCTCATTGTTCAGGGCCCATATCCTGAGCGATTAGATGGGACCCCGCGCGAGGAGCTGTGGGCATTTGCCCATGCCTTTCGCGACATCTTACGCGCCCATCCACGCGTGTTCCCTCTGGTGGCGACGAACCCGCTACGGACCAAAGCCTCGCTGGCGATTCTGGACTGTCTTCTGGCAACGGTCCATCGCGCGCTGATCACGGATTCCCGACAATTGCTCCCCATCACCGGATTTCAGGCGATCTATGCGTTCCAGTGTTTCGTGGGGTTTATTGTTGGACGCACCTGGATCGAGATGGAGACACCTCCTGTGGCTGATCTGGAGCGTGGGCCCAATGATGTGGCAGCAATTTCCTGCAGAACACTACCCAACGCTCCATGCGTTGTTGCCAGACATTGTGCAGTGGAATCCTGATCGCGAGTTTGATTTTGGATTGCCGGCCCTGTTCCAGAACTGGTTTTGAGGAAGAAAAAAGCGAGGTGCGAGAGCATGAAAACACCGAGAAAACACTACAAGGTCTCAAATGGAGAGGTGCAGCTCGCGGTCAGCGAAACTGGTCAGGGACAAACGCTCCTGTTCTTCAACGGTGGTGACGCTCTGAGAAGAAGGAGGCATGAGCGATGTGCGAATGACGCGAAGCATCCAAAGCCTGGAGCAGGCTTTGGATGCGATGATATGATTACTGGCTGGAAACAAGCATAGCAGCTATTCCTATAGTCATGATCACGCTTTGAGAGACTTCCACCGATAGCCACCCTGTATTATGCTGCTCATTACATTTGGGAGAAAAGCAGGTTGCTGGGGAAGAAACTTCCAGCAACCTGCTTTTCTCCCAATGGGAAGCGACAGGCTGTTGCTAGAAGTCTTTGAGGCGCAAGAAGACGCCCCAGACGGCGAGCAGGCCGATGATCGGGTACAGGATCGCGCATAGCAAAATGTAGACCATCAGCGAGCTCTGCGTTTGTTGATAGGTGCTATCGAAATGTTGCTGATTGGCCTGAGACAGGCGATCAACGGCGTCTGTGAATGCGCCAAAGGCCTGATTGGACTGGCCCGTGCTCAGACGTTCGGCGTTGAGC
>JAFMRP010001272.1 GCA_017354095.1 Ktedonobacteraceae bacterium | reverse complement strand
CACCCCTTGCGCCAGCAACTCAGAGAGTTCACGCAACCCTTTCGGATGAGGCACGATATAAATCACCTGAGGGATGATCGCGCGAACTGGAACCGAGGGGCCACCTGTGTCCAGACGGGGAATCACGGTCGCATACCGACCTCCATCACGTACGGCATCCAGGGTGGCTGCTGCGACTGAACCACCAACCACATCGATGGCGGTGTCCACTGGTCCTCCTATCGCCTCTCGCACCTGAGCAGCAAGATCACCCCCACGGTCAACGTTCCAGGTTATTCCCAAGGCTTGCGCCTGCGCGCTTTCGACGGGTCGCACCGCACCCACCACACGTGCTCCGGCGTGGATGGCCAGTTGGGTGGCGAGGCTGCCGACGGCCCCCAGCGGACCATTGATAAACACCGTTTCGTCGGGAGAGAGGTGAAGCGCGGTAATCGCTTGCAGAGCGGTCAAGCCGGCCAGAGGCAGCGCTGCCGCAACGGCAGGTTCATGGGTTCCAGGCCAGGGGGCCAGTTGTTCGGCATCGACGACGATGTGCTCCGCGTAGGTGCCCCGTTGCGTCGCCGGTTGATGGACCATCGTGATGACGCGATCCCCTACCTTCCAATGAGGAACATCAGCCCCCATTTCCTCGATGACACCCGCTGCATCCCAGCCAGGGACCATTGGAAAACGGGCAACAAGGGTGGGATAGACGGCTCCCTGGAGAATGTGGCCGGCTCGTGTGCCCAGATCGACAGGGTTGACGGCAGCCGCCAGTACCCGCAAGCGGACCTGTGCCCGGCCAACGGTTGGCAGGGCCACCATGGTCGTCTGTAACACGTCGGCAGAGCCGAAGTGGTCGAATGCTGCAGCTCTTGTCTTCATGATCGTGCGGGATGAAACCTTCTGCATGTTCTGTCCTCTGTGTATTTGTGACTGATCGGTCAAAAAGTGGGTCAAAAAAAGAGCCATCAGAAATCCATCGGTTTGTCACCTCGTCTCACCTCCCACCGTACGTGTCAGGTGCATGAAAGGTCCTTGGAATGGTCATCCTGAAAGCCCATCAAGGGATGCATCGATGACCTCCGTGAGCCGCTCTTGATCGGATGTGGTTCGTCCTAATTCCCACAGTCCTTGCGCGATCGTGAGCAGATAGTGGGCCAGAACCTGCGTGGAGCGCTTGCCCGAGAGCTCACCCATCACACGAGCCTGTTCCAGTGCAACTGCCAACCGATCCTCGACCCCACGTTGATGGGTGGCGATCACTGCTGCCACTTCCTGATCACCTGGAAGGAGTTCTAACGTGGTGTTGGCGATGAGACAGCCACGACCGGCCGTGGCCTGAGCCGCCTGCCCCAGCAGATAGTGGCGGATGCTCGCCAGTGGTGAGGTCTCCGCTTGTAAGGCGGCGTCGAGCGCTGCCAGGCTCAGATGTGAGTAGTGTTGGAGGGCAGTAAGAAACAAGCGATGTTTCTCGCCAAACGCGCCATACAGGCTGCCTCGATGCAGTCCGGTTGCTGTGGTCAAATCCGTGAGAGAGGTCGCATGATAGCCGCGCTCCCAGAACTGATACATGGCCGCATGTAAGACCGCATCCACATCGAACTCACGTGGGCGTCCTAATGGTGTTTCTGATTTCCTCATGTCCCTATTTTATTACCAATCGGTCAAAAAAGCAAGAGGAAGCTTCGTATGCCCAATTTCTCCCTTTTTTGTCTCGTCAATGAGAAAATGTCGAGATGAAAGAACGCCCATGTGCGTGACGAACGAACCATTGTGTGAGGCTTCATCACATCAAAACCTTCGGTCTGGAAGCATTCTACACCAATGCCTCATTGCCTGTCAGAATGAGTGTATTGAGGAGAGAGGGCAAGGCAGGGAGATCAAGAAGCCGTTTTTGAACGTCTGGTGGATTAGTTTTCTCCCTCCCTCCCTCATGCGTGCACATGCCTTCCTGGTTTGGCACACACGTGGTAAATTGGCTCCATATTCGGTCGATTTTGCAACTCAGGCATTGGTCTCACATCACGGCAAATGCTTGAGATAAATGAGCAGTGTTCTGCAATTCACTTTTCTCTCCTAATAAGTGATGTCAAATATGAGCGGCTTTTACCTGAAATAGAGAAATCGACGAGAAGCATGTGTATTGGCGTGAACATGCCAGGGAAAACCACTCTGCACCTGGTGTATTGGAACTGCCTGTTGGAAATCACCACCCTGGTGAA
>JAFMRP010001271.1 GCA_017354095.1 Ktedonobacteraceae bacterium | reverse complement strand
ATTTCCGATCGTGATGAGGAAGAAGGACGCCTACCGCGCCTGAGCCATGATGCGGCAGCCAGAACAGAACAGGAGGTGCAAACCGATGCTATCACCTATCAGGTCTCGCCCGTTCATCGTCGGGCTGGCAGGAGGGGTCTTCGGGGGGATACTGCTCCTGATGGAAGCGACGCAGGTGATCGGGCTCCTGCTGCTCGTGGCAGGAGGCATTGGCATGCTCATTCCGATTGTCAGGGCGGTGTGGAGCATGACATTTCCCACTGGTCCGCCATCGCCACCACCAAATCCTCGATACAACGGTCATATTGAGGGAGCACCGAAACCAACGGGCGCGCCATGGCTCCCCTGGACCTCCCGCGATGATGTGGGGAGGTAATCGCTCACCGTCGTGGCACTGAAGCCGATCTGGAGAAAGGAGGCAAGCACGGATGAGTCTGTTCCACATGAGTGTGCTGACCGAGGGCTTCCTCCTGCTGGGAGTGGTGCTCTGGTATGCACTGCTGGTCTGGGCCGTACTGCGTCATGGACCCCAGCAGGGGTGGGCCATCGTGGCCGCTTCCATCCTCATCGGCATCCTGGTGGCTTTGGACGCATGGTGTGGGAACGAGCCGGAGTGGCTCTTTACCCTTCCGGTGGTGACCCTGATTCTGCTGTTTGGAGGAGCAGCGTGTGGCATGTCATTGGTGCGCCACTATGCCTCTATGACCACGCGCTATGGATAGATCGGTCGCCTTGTCTATGTGCTCCTCACCTGTCTGCTGATGCCTGCCATCCTCACCAGTGATCCTCCCGAGCAGGGCTACGGCTATCTGCTCTTGGGCCACGGGTTTGCCAGCGTGTGGGAGGCGTTGTGGGTGATCGAAGGGCTCTTTTGGTTCCCCATCCTGGTGTATGAAGGGCTGTGCCGCCTGCGCGCACCGGGCACGTCCTCGGCGGACTTGCAGAGAAGAAAATGATTCCTACCATGCGCGTTATCCGTGAGATACCTCAAATCAAAGGGAATTCATCGTGACGAGCCATCGTCACTGAAGGAGATCGCTCTCTGTGCACTCTCCAGGCCAGTTCAGCACACTCCTCCGACGTTGGGTTCCTACTGTGCCCAACCCCTATCTGGGAGATACCTCAAGTGGGCTTATCCTTACTAAATTATTATCGTAACGTTACGATAGAAGGGGTCAGAGCATCTCAAAGTGAAAAATGATGCGATGACCCCTTGTACGGCGCTTCTCTGCGATGGGCT
Source organism: Ktedonobacteraceae bacterium (assembly GCA_017354095.1). Lineage (GTDB taxonomy): Bacteria > Chloroflexota > Ktedonobacteria > Ktedonobacterales > Ktedonobacteraceae > Bu33. The sequence continues at coordinate 964 of JAFMRP010001271.1, read as the reverse complement.
AGGCTTGTGATGACTGTGCGGCACACCACCAGGGCATGCCGCTGCTTACCCTTGCCGTTTGGCCGCCTGCAGCTTCTTGCTGGTCACATTGCTGACAAAGACAGCGATTGCGCCGGTCTTGGCGTCGATCTGGGGGAAGCCCTCGACAATCAAGGCGTCCTCTGGATCACTGACGGTCGCGGCGATGTTTTTCCACTGTTTGGTTCCAATGTAGACGACATAATTGGTTGTGACAGGTTGTGGCGCGGGAACACCTTTCGGAAGTGCCGGAAACTTCTCACCGGTGTGTTGCATGACGCCGACGACGCAGGTTCCCTTGTCGACATATTTTCCAAGTGTGCCAATCAGGGTCATCTTCACGGTCGTTGCCTTTCCTTTCTGTATGCTGATCTCTTCAAGCGCTGCTACCCGGTCGTCCCAGGTGAATGCCGGTACTGGCGCAGGTGCAGGTGCTTGTGCCGGTGGTATTGCTTTTTTCAGACGTGCTTGCCCGAGTGCAGGAGGCCGGCGTAGTTTCTGGCCTGCCTTGCTGATGCCTGTGGTAAATGCCAGGTGGAAGAAGACACCCCCGGTGTGCGCCGTCGTGAGCCATTCGGCAGCATCATGCCACCACTCGCTTCTAACTGTAGTGTCTGTTTCAGCAAGGATACTGCCAGAGTGCGACCTCCTGCTTGGACAATGGAGCAGATTTGCTTGCGTGGCGCCTCCTCCGTCTCGCCCAGGCGCTCGGCAATGATGGCTGCGACTTCGGCATGTGGCTTGCTCGCCAGGGCCGACGGACCTGGCGTTTCCTGTGGTTGTTGCTCTTCGGTCACTGCTTGTCCTTCCCTTCTCTCTTCAATTTCTTCGCTTGCTTTCTCTGTCGCGCCTTGATGTAGGTCTCAAGGTTTATCGACATGATAGAGGTGGCAAAGCCTTCGTCGTCCATGTTCCAGGACTTTTCGACGACTTCTTTGGCCACGTC
>JAFMRP010001270.1 GCA_017354095.1 Ktedonobacteraceae bacterium | reverse complement strand
GGTTTCGCGTGCCTCTACCAGCATCTCCGGGCTCTGCTGTTCGTCTTCCAGCGGCTCCAGAGCATTGGTGGGGCCTGCCTGGTCAAAGGAGATGCTTGGATGGCGCTTTCTTCTGACCCGGTTCTTGAAGTTATTCAGCGCAATCTGGTAGAGCCAGGGGCGCAGCGCCAGCGTGCGTATCTGCTCGCGGGTACAGGTGAGCAGGGCGCGGTAGGCGCGTACAAACGTGTCCTGCGCGACTTCCTCGGCATCCTGGGGATTGTTCGTCAGACGCAGCGCAAAGGCATAGATTCGGTCTTGATAGGCGAGTACCAGTTGCTCGAAATGTCTATCGAGATCGTTAGCCAGCCTCTCTACAAGCTCTGCTTCCTGCGTCAGGGCGATTCCCCCGGTTAGCAATTTCATCAGCGATCACCATATCTCTGTTCTGCTCGTGGGCGCCTACCTCCAGGAGGAGATGTCCATGAGCCGTACAATGTTGGCATATGTTTTTCCGTTCCTCAACTAGATGATCTTACACGGCTACTCTGTTTCCCAAAACACTGGTTTGTGGAAAATGGTTGCAACCAGGTCAGCATAACAGGTGTTTTCAAGGTGATGATGAACAGAAAATAAACTTGACTTTTGCGTGGTTTTCATGTTACGCTTAGTAAGCATTTTGCGATTGGTATACATCAATTCCATTAAGAAGGAAGTTTCAATGGCGCATTGTATGGTCAACAATATGCTGCGGTCCAATACCGGTGTGCTTGCAGTGATTGATGGCCGTACTATGCCCATTTTTGCGACTTTTTATTGATTAACTCTTAGCAGAAAAGACGCAGGCCGTGGGCGGTATGGTCAACCAACCCCACGGCCTTTTTGTGCTGTCTTCCACCTTGTATTTCCTGTAATGCAGTCGAGGGACCTCATGCAGCGGTTCACAGGCGGGTTAATCAAAATTATCACTGAGATGCCTATTTTGTGCAAACCATTGACAAATAAAGCCAGTATTGGATATATTTGTTTTGTGATTGGCAAATTTCGCTATAAATATGCAAAAATATGGCATCTCTGGTGGGGGATTCGATTTTTGCCAGCCTATTACTCCGTCAAACGCAGTTTGACGGATGTGCCGACCTCTTGTCCAGACTCCCAACGACGCTGCGCGTCTACGAACTGCATTCGTCAGGGAGTCTGCAAGGAAGACCCTTTGTATTCCGCCAGAAACGGCGGGCCTCTTGTCCAGACGGCCAACGCTGCTCGCGCAGCTACGAACTGCGTTCGTCAGGCCGTCTGTAAGGAATCTGCCGCGCCTAGCGCTGCGCGCTCATCTGGCGGCAAGGAATCGCCTGCGGCGGCGGAGGAAGGATGCAGGAGGGCGCCAGTCCTCCTGCACCTCCCGCTTTGCCTCCTTCACTTGAAGCTTGACAGAGTACTATTCTCCGGATGTAAGGAAGGAGGCGCTTTTGTGCCTGTTCCGAGCTAGAAGGGATTTTTTGCGCATGCAATCAAAAAGTTATCGTGATCTACTTGCCCGGTATCTTGCTCCTCAGTGGCCACAGGTAGTGCTGCTGGCGCTGCTGCTCTTTGGCGATATCGCGCTGCAGCTACTCAATCCGCAACTGCTGCGCACGTTTATCGATACGATCAGCTCTGCCGGCATTTCAGCAGGTTTGACCGGTATTGCGGTTTTATTTATCAGTGTTGCGCTGGTGCAACAGGGGGTTAAGATCGTGACGACCTATGTGAGCGAGCGGGTCGGTTGGAGCGCGACCAATGGGTTGCGCGTTGACCTGGCGCGTCACCTGGTCTATCTCGATATGTCCTTCTATAAGCAACATACACCGGGAGAGCTGATCGAGCGCGTAGATGGCGACATTACGGCGATGGCGAACTTCTTCTCGCAGTTTGTGGTGAAAGTGCTGGGCAATCTACTGCTGCTCTGCGGCGTGCTGGTGGTGTTGATTATACAGAGCTGGCAGGTAGGGCTGGCGCTGCTGTTCTTCGCGCTGATAGTGCTGCTGCTGATCATGAGCGTGCGCAACGTAGCAGTGAAGCCCTGGAAAGCCTTTCGCCAGGCCAGCGCGGAGCTCTATGGTTTTCTGGAGGAGCGGCTGACCGGGACGGAGGATATTCGTGCCAGTGGGGCGCGCGCTTATGTCATGCAGCGCTTCTATAACTACGCGCGCCAGCGCTTGAGAACCAGTAGACGAGCCAGGTTGCGCGCGA
>JAFMRP010000281.1 GCA_017354095.1 Ktedonobacteraceae bacterium | reverse complement strand
GCGCCACTGTGGATGAAATCGTGAAAACCGCTCGCGAGATGCACGTAAATCTGATCGTGGTCGGCAGCCATGGCGATTCGTTTCTCCAGCGCCTGCGCCGCTTCTTCATCGGCAGCATCTCTCACAGCATTCTGCATTCCGCCCCCTGCCCGGTAATGATCGTCGTCCCACCACAACCCCCACACACCACAAACCTGGTCGCCTGGTATGAAGAAGCCATTAAAGATTACCTGAACGAACATACACACGCACTCTCAATCTTTACCCCTCAGCAGGCTGCACAACTGTTCGCTCCACCCAATAAAAAGAAACCTGGACGTAAGGAAAACGCCGCCGCTGCCCTGGCCCTCGAACACCTGGCTAACCAGGGCGTACTCTGCCGCCACAAGGTCCAGGGCGAGTTACGATACGTCAATGACTGAGTTGAGGAAAGCCCGAAATTCCCCCCTCGTAATAATGACTCTCCAATCACCCCAATTATGACAAAAAAAAGACCCTTTTCTTATCAAATTCTAAGGATCCAGAAAATTCGTTTTCCCGAGATCAGTGAAAAAAAGTTGAGGATGCAGAAAGCGCTTTACTTCCCACATCCTCACTTGAGGCGCCCTTATAAGGCTCTGCTATTTGATACTTCCCATAATCGCTCCCCTGATGAAGAAACGCTGGAAGACCAGGAAGAGAATGACTACTGGCAAGATGACTAGCACGGAGGCCGCCATCAACAGGTTGAACTGCACATCCTGGCTGTTCACAGTTCGGAAGGTCTCCAATCCAACCGAGAGCGTACGCAGGCTGTCGTCCTGCAGATAGATCAGCGGCTGCACAAACTCATTCCAGGCCCCAATACCGGAGAAGATGGCCACAATGGCAATGGCTGGCAGCGAGATGGGGAATATGAGACGCGCTAAAATTTGTAGCTCACTGGCACCATCAATTCGCGCGGCATCCAGCAGCTCGCTCGGTATCTGCAACAAAAACTGCCGGAACAGGAAAACATAGAACGAGCTGCCAAAGAAAGCCGGCACGATCAGCGGCAGGAATGTATTGACCCAGCGGATTGAGGCAAACAGGTCAAAAAGCGGGATCAGCGCCACTGGGAAGGGGATAAAAATGGTGGCAATCACGACGTAAAAGACGATATCACGCCCCGGCCAGCGTATACACGCAAACCCATACGCGACGAATAAATTCGCCACCACGGAGCCGATAATGACTCCAACCGTGATGATCACTGTATTCCCAAAGTAGGTCCAGAATGGGAAGGTGTTGATGGCCGTAATAAAGTTGTCCCAGTGAACCTCCTTGGGCCATAGCTCCGGCGGGAAAACCGATAACTCGGAGTTGGGCTTCAAAGCTGTCACAAACATCCAGTAAAATGGCACAAGATACAACACACAAACGGCGATCATGACGATACGCGCCACAATCCCTTCACCCAGCTTCCGCCGGGCTACCTGCCGGTGCCGGCGCTCTACCTCGGTCTTGCCGATCGTTGGTGTCGTCACTACCGAACTCATTGCACTCTCTCCTTCTTTTGCTTCTGTCTCTTCATAAAACCCGCCTAACTGACCAGGTCATAATGCACAAAGCGCCTCGCGACCACGAAGAGCACAAGCGCCAGCGCCAAGCCAATCAAGAACAACACAAGCGACAACGCGCAGGCATAGCCCAGTTCCGCGTGCGCAAAAGCCGTATTGTACAGGTAATACATGAAGAACAGCGTGCCATTGTTAGGAGCGCCCTTCGTAATGATGAATGCCTGCAAGAACGTCTGTAGCCCACTGCTCAGCCCGGTAATCATATTGAAGAGGATGATCGGCGAGAGCAGCGGTAGCGTAATTTTGAAGAAGCAGCTTAATCGGCTCGCTCCATCGATTCTGGCCGCGTCATAGAGCGTCTGGGGAATACCACGCAGTCCGGCCAGGAAGATGAGCGCAGCATTGCCAGCTCCCAATTGCGCCAGGGCAACGATCACCATCTTGGCGCTGGTGGGATCGCTCAGATAGTCGGTATCAGCCGGCACGCCCACAAACGAGAGCGCGTAGTTGACCAGCCCGTACTTGGGATTGATCAGCACGATGAAAATGAATGAGAGGGCAAACAGCGGCAGAATAGATGGAATGTAGAGCGCCGCCCGGTAGATCGCGACCTCTCGCACCGCGCTATTCATGGCCAGAGCCAGCAGAATGGCTACGACAATACCCACCGGCACAGCCAGCGCGGTGTAGAAGAAGGTGTTGCCCAGCGTTTTTCCTACCAGTTCATCACTAAACAGGCGCACGTAGTTCTGCAAGCCCGTCCAGATCGGCGGCTTGAGCCCAGAATAGGTAGAGAAGCTGAAGATAATCGAGTAAATGACGGGATAAAGCGTAAAAACAAGAATACCAATGATCCAGGGCGCGATAAAGAATAGGCCCTTGCGCAAGTTTTTACGCTCTACCGGCGTGAGTTGTCGACGTTGTATAGCGATCACGATCCTGCCTCCTTCCTTATCGCAGCGGACAATACTGCACTAGCTGCGGCTGCACACGATCATACACCGATTGCAAGGCCTGCTGAGGCGTTGCTTCACCCAGCCTGACTTTATCACTGGCTGTGTTAAACTCATCCCACAGCTGCGACCAGACGGGCATCGGCGGTCGACTGTGCGCGTCGCTGAGCATCTTGGTGAAGAACCTGTGATTCGTGTCAAAAAGACTGTCGTCCGTCAACAGGGATTTATAGGTGGGCAGGTGCGTGGTGACTTTGGTGTAGATGCGCTGCCCATCCGGCCCAGTCATGAAACGCATGAAACGATAAGCCCCCTGCGGATTATGCGCGTTGGTAGGCATGACCGTAGAGAAACCACCCGCCCAGGTGAATGGCGTTTTCCCACTCATTACAGGCACATAAGTGATGCCATAGTGCAGGTTCGGAGCATATTTCTGCAGGCTGGAAAGCTCCCAGTCACCGGTCAATTCCATGGCCAGGTGCCCGGTAAAAAAGGCAGTCTGCGAGGGTGGAGAGTTCGCAGGCTGGTAGGTATCCAGAAATGCCTGCACTTTATGCGGGTCTAGCTCCTTGGCCCAGTCATTGATCAACTGCAATGATTCCATCATCGCCGGCTCGGTCGGCGTGACCTGGCACTTCGCCTTATCAATAAACTTGGCCCCAAAGTCGAGCGCCCAGGTGACATGAAAGGCCTGGTTATCCCAGGGAATAAAGCCCAGGCGATCATACGCCCCCCTGCTATCCTTATGATTCACTTTGAAGGCGATCTGCTTCAACGTATCAATGCTGATGGGACCGTTCTTCGGATCTAAAATAGCCGGGTCAACACCGGCCTGGCTGAGCAGGTCTTTGTTGTAATAGAGCGCACGCGCGTCAGTATCCATCGGCAAGGCATAAGTATGACCCTGGAACTGCGTCTCCTGCCAGGCAAACGGCTCATACAACTGCGACAGATCCTGGCCCTCTTTAGAAACATAGGGCTGTAAGTCGTTCAGCAAGCCAATGGCCGCGAACTGACTGACGGTGAAACGGTCAAGAAAATACACGTCTGGCCCGGTTCCCCCACGCACGGCCGTCACCAGCGGCGCCAGATTGGAGATACCACCAGGTACTCCAACAAGCGTGACATGCAGATCAGGGTTGGCCTTGTTGAAGGCATCGACAATCTGCTTCTGCGCACTCATGTCGATATCACCCGTGTTCGCGGTCCAGAAGACCAGTTCGTTAGGCCCCCTTGAAGCACCACAAGAGCTGAGCATCATGGTGAGGAGCGATAGCATCAGCGGTAAAAATAAAAGGCCCCGCAAGCCAAATCGCTTCATAACCAACTCCTTTCGCAACAACGTTGTCATGTCATAACAACGTTGCCATATCGCAAACACAACGTTGTCATAAGGTGATCCAGTCCGCCACACCCTTGTATACGCGCTAGATCAACCGGATGAGTTGAATGGCGGTTCTCAAACGAGCATCTCTATCGCGCTCGCTCTACTCGTCGCCACGACTCAGAATTGAGTAAAAAACGCCTACCTACGAGCCAGGTATCCAGACAAACGGATGTGTTTATGTCTAGTAGTATAGCTGCACTGCTATCCCTGACAAAGGATGCGGGCGTATACTCCGGTGGGATGCGGGAATAGAATCGTACCAGAACAAAACGAAAGGGGAAAAGACCACACTCTACCATACGCACACAAATTCCCAACAGGGCCGTTATCCATAGCTCTGATCGCTGACGCAGTTCACATTGCATCTTTACCGCCATTGGTAATGAAATCAGATGGGCGGGCCAGTCATCCCTGCTACCCCACATCTTCCCACCCACTTACTGTCGCTATGATAGAGTATACTACCCTCATTCTAGCACGAAAGTACTTGTTTACACAATCTAACCCTGCGACATAAAGAGTGCGATAAAACGACCTGCCCATCATAAAGATGAGCATAATATGTAAATACCTACCCGCACCAATAGATGAGCTTCCTGCCTTCTACCACCACAATCATCCCTCACAAAAACACGGGGTGCAGGGGCTCTCGCCCCTGCCGGGGGTTTGGGAGCAGAGCCCCCAATGTCTTCTCCCCTACACCACCACCGCTAGCGCCTCTGGCGTATTCACCGGAGCCTGGCAGGCGAAATTCTGGCATACATAGGCCGTCGCGTGCCCATCCACAAGCGCCCTTTCCTCCAGCAAAGGAATGGCCCGCGCAGCTACCTCGTCACCAGCAGCGCAAGAGGCCAGCACATCATTGGGCCGATACTCACGCCTGAGTACATCCAGCAACGACCGCGTATCGACCGCTCCCGCTGCTCCAATAATTGCGATTTCACGACCTCCCGCCAGGGTAAAATCAAGCGCCCCCAGCAGATACCCAAACGCCTGAGGATGCTGCACCATGATACCACTCAACCCCCGCACATACTCGTCCGCGCGCTCACGATAGCTGTGCTCCCCGCTGAACGCCGCCAGGCGCAGCAGTACGTCAACCGCCACGCTGTTGCCAGCCGGAGTAGCATTATCCATAATATCTTTCGGCCTGCTGATCAGCGCTTCAGCATCGCTTCCGGTATCGAAGAAGCCCCCATTCTGCTCGTCAGCAAACAACGTGATTGCCTGTTCCATCAGCGCTCGCGCCTCAATAAACCAGCGCGTCTCAAAACTTGCTTCATAGAGCGCCAGCAACCCATCAGCCAGCAGGGCATAATCTTCCAGATACCCCTTGATATGGGCTCGCCCATCCTTATAGGTTCGCAGCAGCCGCCCATCGCTGCGCATCTCGCGCAGCAAAAAATCGGCATTACGCGTGGCGACACGCAGGTAATCTTCGCGCCCCAGATAGCGAGCCGCCTCAGCAAAGCTGCGCAACATCAGCCCATTCCAGGCCGTCAACACCTTTTCATCGCGGCCCGGCTTGACCCGCTGCTCCCGCACCTCGAAAAGCCGTACACGCGAGCGCAGCAGCGCTTCCTTCAACTCATCAAGACTGACTTGCGCGTCATCAGCAACCTGCTGCTCTTCGCGCGACACATGCAGGATATTTTTACCCTCAAAATTACCACGCCGCGAGACACCATAGTACAGCATGAACAGCGCCGCGTCGCGCTCCGGCAGCAGGCGCTCAATCTCCTCCATCGTCCAGGTAAAGTATTTCCCCTCCTCACCCTCGCTGTCAGCATCTTGCGTGGAATAGAAACCACCATCAGGCGCGGTCATCTCACGCACGACATAATCCAGCGTCTCCTCCACAATACGCCGGTAGAATGGCTTGCCCGTCATCAGGTAGGCGTGCAGGTAAAGCCGGCTGAGCAGCGCATTGTCATAGAGCATCTTCTCAAAATGCGGCACCAGCCAGTGATTATCAACCGAGTAGCGATGGAAGCCGCCACCCAATTGATCATAGATACCTCCGCGCGCCATCTGCTGCAATGATTGCTCCACCATCTCCAGTTCCGCTGGCTGCCCCTGGCTGTCTAACTCACCGCGCTGGCGATGCAGATGCACGCGCAACAGGAATTCCAGCGTCATGCTATTGGGAAATTTGGGCGCGCCGCCGAAGCCGCCATGTGTAGCATCAAACTCGCCGGCCAGCCCCCGGCTGGCCCCATTCAGTACAGCCAGCCCATCCTCTCCACTCTTCTCCCTGCCACGCAGCGGCGCTGAACCCTGCTGCTGCAAGAACTCGGCCATCTGCGCGGCCTGCTCCTCGATCTCGCTGCGGCGCTCGGCGAATACCTGGGCCACGCTCAACAGAATACGCCGGAAGCCTGGCATCACCTGCACGCCATAGCGCCGGTCATCGGGCGGGAAATAGGTCCCCCCGTAAAAGGGGCGGCCATCAGGCGTCAAAAACATCGTCATGGGCCAGCCACCCTGCTGCGTCATAGCCTGCACCGCCTGCATATAAATACTATCCAGGTCGGGCCGCTCCTCC
>JAFMRP010001269.1 GCA_017354095.1 Ktedonobacteraceae bacterium | reverse complement strand
GCGTGGTGCCAAAACCAGCAAAGGGGTCAAAGACCAGATCCCCTGGATAAGTATACTCGCGAAGGAAGACTCGTACCAGTTCTGGAGGGTAGCGCACATCATCGTGGGCAAACGGCTCGGGAAGAGCTTCAGGCTGTTCATTGCGCAATCGTATGCAGGTTCTCATCTCTGGCTTCTCTCCTGGAAAGCTTCTGTTTCCAGATGATCTTACCTTGATTGGGCAGGATTAGCAAGCAAGCTCACTTCATGTGAGGAAGGGCCTCAGAACATCCGCTTGCGACAGATTTGTGACAATCTGGACACAACTACGTAACAAAAAGATCGTATTATGTGTTGTGAGCAGTTCTGATAGAATGCAACTGCACCACAAAAAAATGTACTGTGCATCTTAAGATCTACAGTACGAAAAAATATTAAAACATGTATAAACTATCATTTCAACGGCAGTACATCGCCGTTTATCTACGACCCGCTTGTTGAGAAAGGGAAATGTATGGCAAAGACATTTGACAACACCCGGGTGTTGAACCGCCCCGTAACCCACATCCCCGCCCTGCGTTCGGTATGGACGCTGCGCCTGGTGGTGGGCATCGGCATCGTGCTCGGTGGTGCTATATCGCTCACCGGCACAAGCTGGGATATTCAATGGCATAGCTTCGTCGGACGTGACCGCACCCTCATTCCCCCACACGTAATGATGCTGTCAGGCGTAACCCTTGCTGGCCTGCTCGCGCTGGCGTCAGTCATGCTTGAGACGCTCTGGGTACGCCGCAATGCCCAACTCGCGCAGTATAGCACGGATTTTGCTGGCATCTTCTATTGCTCACGTGGCGCCTACGTTACCGGCTTCGCGGCTCTCTGTGCCGCCATCGCCTTTCCACTGGATAGCTACTGGCATGCACTTTACGGTATCGATGTCGCGATCTGGGCACCATTCCATATTATGATCCTGACCGGAATGGCCGTTATGCCACTTGGCGCGGCCTATATGCTGGCTTCGAGCGCACGGCTGGCGGCGAAAGATGATAATCAGCGCGCTGCCCGAATCAGTCGCTTTGTTATCATCGTAGCGCTCGGCACGATGATGGGCATCATGACGCTGATGCTCCGTGATGCCCTGGATGATGAACGATATATCGACCTGGGCTCTGGCTTCCTCAATGTCTTCCCCTTGCTGGCAGGACTCGTCACTGCCTATAGCTTTGTCACCGCCAGGTATGCTTTATCACAACGGGCGGCTGCCACATATGTTATGCTCGCCTATCTCGCGTTCGCATTCGTATTCGCGCTGTTCGTGCCCAGAGCGACCGATGCGCTTGTGGTCGCGGAACATCTCCAGTATCGTAGAAGCCTGGGTCAATTTGCTTACCTGTCTGCGGTGTCCATGCAAGCCTGGCCACTCATGCCGGTTATCATTGCTCCCTTGCTCGATGTCTGCTTTGCCCTGGCGAGGCGGCTAAACTGGTCTCGCGCTGCCACTCTCATCGCTCTGGCACTGCTCTCTCTGCTCTCGTTCTTTCCAGTCTTTGCGCTCCGCCCTGCTCTAGGCCTGGATTTCATTGAGCAACTTGGCACTATCGGCCTTCTCCTCTCGCTGCTGCTTGGCCTCGGTGGTGCCTACCTGGGTACACTGCTGGGACGCTATACTGGCGTGATCATGAGCCAGGAAGAGAGATAAATATGCGCAAAGGATTTCAATTCGTGTTGCTGGTATGTGGAATCGTGGCCCTGGTCGCCTTGCTGACAGATATTGGCCTGTCACTGGCCGCCACCACACATGGCGCGACACCTGCAAAGGTGGTACGGGTTCAGGCCGGACCCTACCCCCTGACCGTGAGTCTCTATAAAGATCCTGCGAATGCTGGCTACGCCCTGCCTTTTGCCATTTCATCAACGCAGCCGCTGACCTACGATGTGACCACCGATCCCGACGGCAGTATACCGGCAACCATGGTACGGGCTAGCCTCAGCCCCGATCCAGCCAGTAACAAAACCGTTCAAGGTACCGCCGAAATCACCGTACAGGGCCAGTGGCTCCTGCACATCGAAGCCAGCGGCCCTCAAGGACAGGGCACCGCCGATGTGCCACTCACAGCCGTCGCTCCGCCCGCTATCCCCGAGTGGCTCGGATGGCTGATCGCTGGCCTTCCCATCGTGGCTCTGCTGCTGTTCCTTTCCACACAGCGGGCTAGGCGCACCCATATAGCGACACA
>JAFMRP010001268.1 GCA_017354095.1 Ktedonobacteraceae bacterium | reverse complement strand
GCGTGGCGACGATGCGGGCTCTGGAAAGCCATCAATGCTATTCTGCGAACGCAGGTCCGCAGAGTCGAGGGGCGTCATCCCCAACCGAGTGCTGCCTGTTTAGAGAGTCAAAGCGTGAAAACGACTGAGATGGGTGGGAAGCGAGGCGACGATGCGGGCAAACGGGTAAAAGGGCGAAAGCGACACCTCCTGGTGGATACGTTGGGTCTCCTGCTCGTCGTTGTCGTTCACGCTGCTTCGATCCAGGATCGGGACGGAGCCAAGCTGGTGCTGGGAAACGTTCCAGGACGCTTCCCCCGTTTGGCTCGCATTTGGGCTGATGGCGGGTACGCAGGTGAACTCATTCAATGAGTCAAAGTGGCCTGTCGATGTGTGCTCGATATCGTGAAACGTTCTGATCATGCCAAAGGTTTCGAGATCTTGCCACACCGTTGGATCGTGGAACGCACATTCGGTTGGCTCAATCGATATCGTCGTCTGGCTAGAGACGATGAGCGGTCGGTCGAGAGGAGCGAGGCGATGATCCAGATTGCCATGATTCGCGTGATGCTCACGCGGCTTACATATCGACGCCAAGAGCGACATCAAAGCTACTCCCTTGTTCGCAAGATCCATGCTGCCCGAGTCGCTTCATGGTTTTCTCACACTCAGTCGATGGCTTCTCTTCTGCGCATCACCCGTTGCCCGTGGCCGTACAATACCCACCAGATACCAAGCGCGACCGCCGTAGCGCCAAGGAGAGAGAAGGGAAGCGTCCAAAATCCCACCTGCTGCACCAGCGCCCCTACTGACAAGGGCAGAAGCATACTCCCCACAATATTGGTGGCCATCATCAGGCTCAGGGCTCGTGAGACGATGGACGGCTCGATCAGGTCAGGAACCAGCGAAAGCACCGTGGGATAGGGAGAACCTTGACACAGACCAACCAGCACGCAACAGATGGCCATACCTGCTCCTCCAGGCACGACCCAGAGCAGCGCGACTCCCAGGATCGTTCCCCCCAAACACCCAAAAATCAGGCTCATTTTGCTCATGCGCCATCGATCGACGATGAGGTGCAGAAACAGACGTGCAAAGAGCAAGCCCAGCCAGAAACCGCTCATCAGAGTACTGGCAAGGGAGGGAGTAAGGTGCCGATCATACAAGGCAAAGCTATAGAACCAACTATTGAGGCTGCCATACACACCGGCAGCAAAGAGGATAAAAAGGCCCAAAAGCCAGACCTGCGGGCTCGCAAGTGCGGCCAGCACGGTCCCTCGATCACGTATCTGAGCGTGTGATCCATCAGCGTGCCTGCTGGACGTGCTCATAGCAGTAAAAAGAGAGCAATCTTGGAGGGCACAAAGCAACAGGAGAGGGACACAGAGGCTTCCAAGCACGAAAAAGACGCTGTTCCATCCCCATCTTGCCGCCAGCAATGCTCCCGTCATCAGAGGGCTCACGAGTCCCCCAATACTAAAGCTGGCCATATACAGATGAAGCCAGGTGGCACTCCGGGGAAAGCATGCCAGCAGCGTGGAGTAACTCGTGTCGAGAAGTCCGACACTGAACCCGATCAGTCCATAAGCTCCTACCGCGAGCAACAGAGGGGGCCTGAAACCGAGAAGAAGTGAGCTCAGCAACAAGAGAAAAGATCCCAAGAGGAGAAGGGTACGAGCCCCCTGCGCACTGAACCATTGGCCACAACCCAAAGCCCCAAGCACATAGCCGACAGCAATAGTCACAAAAAAGAGTCCCACCGTTACTGGGGTCAGCCGATAAAAACCCATCACATCGGGCAGAAGGATACCCCACGCTCCCGCAACAAAACCGAACAAAAAGGCCGCAAGAAAAGCGCCCCCGAGCAGGAACCGTTGGGAAGAAGAGAGAGACATTCCAGTTCCTTTCCAAGGTTCAAAAGTCGAGCCGTGAAAAGCTAGTATAGAGAAATGCCCTCTACTTTTCTAGCGTCCTGAAAGGACAGTTTGGCTCTCAACGCTGCAACTGAACATGTTCCTGCCAAGAGGACGGTAATAACGCGAGGTGGAGCCTCTGTAAGATGTGGGTGATCCTCTCATCCCATGCACGAGAAAGATGTCGCTTCATCATCTCCTAACATGGGTCTGCGCACCACTTGAGGCTACCAAACTTCCAGGGATAATGGGGTCATCCACCATTCATTGCTGCCATTTTTTTACAGGCTCTCAGAAGTTGCTGTGAGCCCACCCGGGCCTG
>JAFMRP010001267.1 GCA_017354095.1 Ktedonobacteraceae bacterium | reverse complement strand
GAGAGGAATGGACAGCGGTCAAATGGTTGGTTGATATGGATCTCCAAAGTTACTTCGATCACGCATCTTGATACTCCCTTCAAAAACGAAGCGTCTTGATCTCTCCTGTGACCGGCTGTTTGAACCCATCGAGGGTTGCTGGCTCATCGGGAAACAAATACAGCTTTCTGGCTGGGTCTTTGGTGACCTCAATCGTGCCATTGTTGATCCGATCATAAATCCAATGTGGGGCGACGTCAAGCAGTTTGGCAATTTGGGTGAGTGTGAGACAGCCCTCTACATGGCGAGGATGGGACTGGTGGCGAACCAGGAATTGCCGATGTCTCAAGCGGATGATCCTCACCGTGCTTGGAAGCACAAATGAGTGCATGGGCGAGCGATAGCCAGCAGCCGTTAACTCGTCAGCAATCACTTCATCTGTGATCCCTTGTTTGCTTCGTTCGAGAATGATCCGCTCCATTTCTGGCACCCCAGCCAAATCCTTGAGTGACCCAACCGGGACGGGGATGGAGAGGGTGGTCGTTTCCCCTCCTCGCCACACCATGCGCGCCACCACCGTTTCAGGCGGAGGCTCGATGCAGTACTACCTTGTCGATCAGGCAGCGCAAGAGAGCTTTTCGTTGTCGTTGCGTGAGCAATTCATGGTGCCAGAGAGCAGGAAGATGCTGACCAATCGCCTGGAAAGCCGTCTGGAGATCTTCACTCAAAGAGAGCAGTGTTGGCTACCGGCTTGTGCTGCTGTACCTGGGCTTCCTCAGCCTGTTTGAGTGCCGAGAGAGCCTCATTCCATCGTTTCTCCAGGGCGGCGGCGACCAGGCGATTGTCAGGATCAACACGCAGAAACTGGCGTTCGGCAAGTTGTGCCTCATACTGTAGGCGCTCCAAGTGCTGAGAGTGGGCATGAGCGCGCCTTTTCGATGGTTTCCTGTTGGCAGGCCACAGCGCGACTGTAGACATCCAATTCCATGGGAGAGAGCGCCTGGAAAAATGCTTCAACAATATGAGGATCAACTGCGTCGCCGGGGATATGCTGACAGACGGGTACATGATATTTCTGGCGGAGAAAATTGCAGAGATACCGGGTGCCGCCCTTGTATTGCACGACCATCTTGTGTCCACACTCTCCACAGTGGACGAGTCCGTGCGAGCCTCGCCGCCCCTGGTCGAGGCACTCCTCGGGTTTTGTTCCGGTCGTACTCTGCATAGTTATCCAGGAGGATGGCCTGGATCTGCTCAAAGGTGTCCCAAGAAATGTAGGCTGGGTAGATATCATTCACGCGAATCTTCCATTCTTCCAGTGGGAGCCGGATCTGTTTGGAGCGCTGTGAGGTCATCTCGCGACGCAGGGTTCGTGTTCGTCCATAGACGAAGGCACCAGCATAGGCAGGATTCTTCAGAATTTGCAGAATCGCGGCCCCCGTTGGTTTTTTCCATATCACGTCACCAAAGCGATCTCGCCTGGGTAGCAAGAGGTCATGGGTATTGAGAAATGCTAAGACCTTGCTCGCCGAGCGGAGCCGCAGGAAGGTGGTAAAAATCAGTTCCAGACGATCCTGGATCTCTTGACTGGGATCTTTGTGAACGCGATCAAGGTGTCGCGGACGAAGCCAACGGGAAGCGGGAGGGCCAATTCCCCGCGCTGCGCTTTGTTCAAGAGGCCGGCGGTCATGCGTGCTCGGATCGTGTGGAGTTCCAACTCCGAGAGTTGCCCTTTTAAGCCGAAGAGCAGACGCCCGTTAGCTGAACCGGGATCATAAATCCCACCATTGTCGGCAATCAGGCAACACCGGTACCCGCAGACATCGAGCAACGGATACCAGTCGGAACAATTACGGGAGAGGCGAGTCACATCCACGGAGAGGATGATCCCTGCCTGGCCAAGTGTGACCTTGGCCACCAGTTCCTGGAAACCCGTGCGCAGCTTCGCGAATGCGCCAGTCAAGCTCAGATCAGCGTCAATGATCTCAATGTCGTCGGCGTGCCAGCCCAGACGTTGTGCCCGCTCCTTGAGGGCGTACTGCAAGCGCAGACTCTCCTGATTGGAGATCTGCTGATGAGGCGTAGATTGCCTGATGTAAATGATCGCCTTCTTTTGCAGGTGTTGTGGGGTGACTCACTCGGATGTACTCATCTAGTGCCTCCTGCAAGATCGACGCGAGGTCGTCTGTGATTCGCTCTTGGAGTTCTCTTGACATGCGCTCCCAGATGGTTGTGGGA
>JAFMRP010000280.1 GCA_017354095.1 Ktedonobacteraceae bacterium | reverse complement strand
CTACCGCCGCGACCTGGAGCGTCTGCCACGCTATGCGCACCTGGCGCAGCAACTGGACAGCCCCTGGTGCTCAACCTGGATTCTGCCATTTTCAGATACGCTCGACTATGCCGCTAATATGGACCTGCATGTGCGCCGCCTGCGTCCAGTAGCACAGATCCTGTCCGACCATGGCTGCCGTCTGGGCCTGGAATTTGTTGGACCCGCAACCATGCGCGACGGCAAGCGCTACGAATTTATTCATACCATCGCGGGAGCCCTGGAACTGGGCGCGCGCATCGGCACCGGTAATACAGGATTGCTGCTGGATTGCTGGCACTGGTACACCTCACATGGAACAATCGCCGACCTCGCCCGGCTGCAGGCCAAACAGATCGTCTATGTGCATGTCAACGATGCCCCCGGCGATCGAGCCATCGACGAGCAGATTGACAACCAGCGCCTGCTGCCCGGAACCAGCGGCACCATCGATATCGCGAACTTCCTGCGTGAACTGCATCGTATGGACTATCACGGCCCCGTCGTTGTCGAGCCCTTCAACGCCGAACTGGCGCAGCTACCAGCCCGCGAACGCGTCCAGGCCGTCAAACGCAGCCTGGATCACATCTGGCAACTCGCCAACCTGGCCTGAGCCAGTCCAGGCAATGTACTATTCCTGCTGCAAAAATTCTTGCACTGTCCTGCTGAAATGCTCCGGCTGGGCCAGCATGGGACGGTGCCCGCTGCCCGCTATGGTAACAAACGTCGCGTGTGGCAGTGCTTTAGAGAGAGCATGACCAAGCGTGATGGGCAAAAGGGCGTCGCGTTCGCCCCAGATAATGAGCGTGGGAGTCGTAATGGCGGCAAGCTCGGCGCGCAAATCGCTGCGCAGCATCTCCTGTGAGGTCTGCCACAGCACCCGAAAACGTGGCTGAAGCATGTCACGTACCGCCATCAACGGATATCTACCGTTGCCTGGCTGAATCGCCGAGTACGCGGCACGCAGAGCAAGCGCGGGCATGGAGGTCTGGAGGGGAAGGCCAGCCGCGTTGACCAGGACTAATCGACGCACCATCATGGGCGCGATGGCCGCGAGATGAATAGAGATGGCGCCCCCCATCGAGTGACCCATCACTGCGACCGGCGGAAGTTGAAGTGTGCGCAGCCACTCTTCAATCAATGGCGCAACAGTGCGCAACTGCCATGAACGCGGGGCTGCACTCTGCCCATAGCCGGGCAGGTCAAGCATAAACACCTCGTTTGTCTGGCGAAGATAGGGCAATACCCGCTGCCAGATATGTCCGGATGTGCCATACCCATGGATAAGCACCAGCGGCGATCCCTGCCCCGTAACGCGATAATACAACCGTTGCCCAGAAACAACAGCATTATATGCAGCTCCGCTCGACTTTTTCTCCGTAAAAAACATAACGTAATTATAACACCTTCATCCCCGCATCCCCCCTTGCAGACCTCCATCTTCTCCGTTATAATGGAAATATATATCTTCTATATCGTCCGCAAGGGGAGCCTGGTCCAGCCGGGCTGAGAACGCTGCCGTCGTGTGTAGCGGACCCTTTTCACCTGATCTGGATAACACCAGCGGAGGGATTGCGTCGATGGCCTCGATGGTTATACCGCTTTACATCACTATCTGCCCCACTATGCCACATATCCCCTCGTGCCATCAGGAAAATTCCCCTTGCCTTTGCCTTACCGGAGCTTCAACATGTCTGGAGAACCCCAGGATAGCCGCGAGAGAGGTCTCAGTGAGCGGCTGCGCGCGTCCGTGCTTCCTTTATGGCAACGCCAGTTCCAGCATCCCTTTGTGTTAGCGCTGGGCGATGGCTCGCTGCCCTCCGCGAACTTCGAGTTTTATATTCGTCAGGATGCCCTCTTCCTCGATGTCCTGGCCAAAACATTCGCGTGCGCCATCGGCAAAACCAGTGACCATGCGGAAATGGAGCAGTTTGGTAAATACATATTGGACACACTGCTGGTTGAGGCCGATATTCATAGGCGCTACGGCGAACGCTTGGGTCTGACCGCGGCGCAGATGGCCGCGACCCCAATGGCGCCCACAAACTATGCCTACACAAGTCACCTGCTGCGTATCGCTACTACAGAGCCGCTCCCGGCACTGCTCACAGCAGTTCTTCCCTGTGCCTGGCTCTATGCGGAGATTGGACAGCATTTCGCCGCCAGCGGTCCACCACCTGAGAGCCATCCCTACGCGGACTGGCTGGCGACCTATGCCTCACCTGACTTCGCCGCCGTCGCGCTCTGGCTGCGTACCCGCCTCGACGCGTCACATCTCGTCCCAGGCTTCCGGGAAGAGACTCGTCTCCTGGAGATTTTTCGTATCAGTACCATCTACGAATGGTCATTCTGGGATATGGCCTGGAAGCTGGAGGAATGGTTAACATGAGAGAGAAAAATACATACAGAACGCTTCTCCCACGCGCTCTGACAATTGCCGGCTCCGATTCGGGGGCCGGAGCCGGCATTCAGGCCGACCTGAAAACATTTGCTGCGCTCAACGTCTACGGCCTTTCTGCGTTAACCGCGATTACCGCGCAGAATACGCTGGGTGTGCGCGGCGTTCTGGAACTCCCTCCGACCATGGTGGAAGCCCAGATCGAGGCCGTCCTGGAGGATATCGGTGCCGACACCGCGAAAACCGGCATGCTGGCCAGCCCGGCTATCATCGAAATCGTTGCCGCCTGTATGAACAGGTGGAGCGTTCCCCTGATCGTCGATCCGGTGATGCGTGCCAAAGGCGGAGCACCACTTTTGCAAACGGAGGCCGTGAACGCGCTGCGTACCACCTTGTTGCCGCTGGCCGAAGTCATAACCCCCAACCTGCCAGAAGCCGAGGTGCTGACTGGTCGGCCCGTCGAAACGCTGCAAGAGATGCGCGACGCGGCTCGCGCCATTCACGATCTGGGACCACGGCACGTCGTCATCAAAGGTGGCCATCGGATGACCGACGCCACCGATATCTACTTCGACGGAGCAAACTTTGTGCAGCTTACCGCCGCGCATATCGCGACGCGTCACACACATGGCACCGGCTGCACATTCTCCGCCGCCATTGCCGCCCTCCTGGCGCATGGTCTGCCGGTAGATCAGGCTATCTCTGGCGCCAAGCGCTACACCGACGGCGCCATCCATCACGCTCAGGGCCTTGGACAGGGCCACGGCCCAATCAACCATTTCTGGCTCCTGAACGATGCCAGAACACAGGCACTGAACGAGCACATTATCAAGGAGGATTCGCGTGAACGAACAGAATAACCGGCTGGGACACCTTGTCAGCACCATACGGGAGCGCAAACCACTGATTCACCATATTACCAATCAAGTGGTCATGAACGACACGGCCAACATTACGCTCGCCATCGGTGCGCTGCCCGTCATGGCACATGCCGTCGAAGAAGTCGAGGAGATGGTTGGCCTGGCCGGCGCGCTGGTGCTGAATATCGGCACACTCTTCCCCGCTCAGATCGAGGCGATGGTGCTCGCCGGTAAGCGCGCTCATACCCTGGGCATCCCTGTGGTGCTGGACCCGGTCGGAGCAGGGGCTACGCGCCTGCGTACACAGACCGCCCTGCGCCTGCTCGCAGATCTCCATATCGCGGTGGTACGCGGCAACGCCGCCGAGGTCGGAGCGCTCGTCGGCGTGGCTGGCGAGACGCGTGGCGTAGAATCGATCACCGTCGCGGCGGATAAAGAGCAACTGGCACGCGATGCGGCGCGCGAACTGGGCTGTGTCGTCGCTATCACAGGCGCGCGCGACGTCGTTAGCGATGGACAACGCCAGGCCCAGATCGATAACGGCCATCCACTGCTGGCCACGATTACCGGCAGCGGCTGCATGGCTACCAGCATGGTAGGAGCCTTTCTGGCGGTTGCTCCCGATGCCTTCAACGCCGCGACGGCTGCCCTGGTCGCGCTGGGCCTGGCCGGCGAGGCGGCTGCTCCACGCTCCGGTGGACCTGGCACATTCCGCTCGCACCTGCTCGATGCCGTCGCCGCCCTGGATGCGGCACAAATGGATCGCGCGCAGAAAGTGAGCTTCGCCTGATGCCATCCCTGAAAGCGAATCTCGCTGAGCGTATGCGCTTGCATGTATTAACCAGTCGCGAATGGTCGCGTGGGCGCGACATGCTCACGGTCGCGCGTGCCGCCCTGGACGGCGGCGCGACCGTCATCCAACTGCGCGACAAAAATGCCAGCACGCGCCAGCTTATTGAAGAGGGATTGTCTCTACGGGCGCTCACACACGAGCGAGGCGCGCTGCTCATCGTCAATGATCGCCTGGATGTCGCGCTGGCCATCGATGCCGATGGCGCGCACGTCGGCCAGGACGATATGCCTGGAGATCTGGCGCGCCGCCTGCTCGGTCCACAGCGCATCCTGGGCATCTCCGCCGGCAATATCGACGAAGCTCGCTCCGCGCTGGCCTCCGGCGCCGATTATTTAGGCGTCGGGCCGATCTTTGCTACTCGTGGCAAAGCCGATGCTGGTGAACCAACTGGCACAACACTGTTGACCAGGCTGGCGGAAATCTGTAATATCCCACTGGTCGCGATTGGTGGCATCACCGCCGCGAACGCAGCCGCCATCATCCAGGCAGGCGCGACCGGCGTCGCCGTAATCACCGCCGTCGTCTACGCCGAAGACATCACCGCCGCCACACACTCACTCTACAACGCCATCCGGGCAGGTGCACGGCCCCGCTAGCGTACCTGCCCTCGCCTCCCTTCCCCAGATAGGTCCCATCTATCCGCTTGAATCATGCCTCATCCTTGTGCAACTCTTTTAGCACTGCTATACTCTCTCTAAAATCACTGGAACTCTGTCAGCATTCAAGGGAAGAGAAGTTGGGCGGGAGGTGCAGGAGGGCGGCTGCCTCTCCGCTCGGCTGAGCGCGCAGCGCTAGACGCAAAAGCGTCGTTGCCGAGCGGAACAAGAGGGGCCCTCCTGCCGGGGCGTGGGGTGCTACCTTTCCGACCACCTGACGAACGCAGTCCGGAACACCTTGCCGTCAGATGACGCGTAGCGTAGCTGCGCTAGCAGCGTTTCTGACGGAACCTTTCAAGAGGCTGCGCCAGCAGCGTTGGTGGTCGGAACAAGAGCACAGGGGCCCCACTCTCTTCTCTCGCGCGCCGCCGCAGGCGATTCCTCGCAGACCGCCTGAGCCGAAGGCGCAAGCCTTGCCGCCAGATGGCGCGTAGCGCAGGCACGCCAGTGCCGTTTCTGGCGGACTTTCAAGGAGACGCGCCAGCGTCGTTGGCGGTCTGGACAAGAGGTCAGCGCGCCTGTCAAACTTTGTTTGACAGAGCACTAGCATTATTCGGAGAGCAACTAACCATGAAAATCATCGTTGTCGGCACCGGCTTCGTCGGCCTGACCCACGCTGCCGTCTGTTCCGAGTACGGGCACGAAGTCTATGCCTACGATATCGACAAACAGCGTATCGCAGCCTACCAGACCGGTGAGCAAAAACAGATTGAACGCTACGTTCACGAACCAGGACTTGCCGCTGTCATCCAGGAGAATCTTGGCCGTTATTTATTCTTCTGTGACGATATCGCACCGCTCATCGAGGGAACGGATGCCTTCTTCCTCTGCTTGCCCACCCCACCAAAACCCGAGGGTTCGACCGACCTCAGCTACTATTTTAAAGCAGTAAATCATATCGCTGCCCTGCTGGCGCAGCGCCAGGACACTCGCCGCGTCGTGCTTATTAATAAAAGTACCGCCCCCATCGGAACGGCGCGGCAATTAGAGAAGGTGCTGCGTGAACATCAGGTCCCCAACGCTGGCGTCTCTTCCAATCCCGAATTCCTTCCAGAAGGCGATGCCGTTGAGAAGTCTCGACGTCCCGACCGCGTTATTGTAGGTGCCGATACTCAGGAGGATCTACAGATCATACGACGCATCTACTCCCAATTCGTCAACCACGTCAGAATTCGCTATATCGAAACCAACCCCGAGACCGCTGAGGCTATCAAATATGTGGCCAACACGCTCCTCCTCACCTATATCTCTTTCTGGAATGGTGTGGGCGCACGTCTGGGCGAAACATTTCACAATGTCCGCATGGAAGATCTCAAACTTGGCGTAACCGCCGATAACCGCATCAGCACCTGGGGCTCATACGTTGGCAATGGAGCAGGCGGCTCCTGCTTCGGCAAAGATATACAATCCCTGATCTATCAGCTAAGATCGTCCAATCAGAATGTCGACCTCCTGCAGTCGGTATTCAATATCAATGAATATCAAAAAACCTACCTGATCGAGCGGGCAGAACGTGAGTCTGGTGTCACATTTAACCGCAAAACGGTCGCCCTCTTAGGACTGGCCTTCAAGCAGCGTACCAATGACATGCGGGATTCCTCCTCGTTAAAGATCGTTGAAGCACTCCTGGGGCGCGGTGTACATGCCATTAAGG